>CALBPF010000370.1 GCA_937899105.1 uncultured Flammeovirgaceae bacterium
TGGTGCGAATCATGGTGACATTGCCATCAGAGGCTGACAATGACTATCAGATGGTTATGAACATTGTGAAAAACGGTACAAGCTGCGTTAGGATCAACTGCGCTCATGATAATTAGGACAGTTGGTTCAAAATGATTGAAAATGTAAAAAAGGGCTGAGTCGGAATTTGGACGTCCCGTGAAGATCGCCATGGACCTGGCCCGTGCGAAAATAAGAACGGGTGAAATTCGAAATGCCTTTAAGCTCAAAGATGAAGATAGCCTCTTTGTGCACAAAGAAGATCCAACAGAAAACAAGACTTCGAAGGGGTACCATATCTCATGTGGTAATAAGGAATTGTTCAAGGCTGTTCAACCGGGTGAACCTGTCCTTTTTGATGATGGGAAGATTTCGGGGGTTGTAAAGGATAAGGATGAAGATCATTTCCAGGTCAAAATTAAGGGGCAACCTGAAGGAAAGAAGCTTAAACGGGACAAAGGTATTAACGTGCCTGATATGGCGCTTAAACTTGGAGGTCTCACAGAAAAGGACAAGAAAGACCTGGCGTTTGTAGCGAAACACGCTGATTTTGTTAACATCTCTTTTGTAAACATTCCTAAGGATGTAAAGGCGATTATAAAGCAGTTGAGAGATCTGGATGTGAAGGAAGGCTTTGGACTCGTACTAAAAATCGAAACAAAAAAGCTTTTGTAAATCTTACAGAATTGCTTCTTGCGGCCATGCGGTGGCGCCCTTTTGGAGTAATGATCGCACGCGGTGGCCTGGCTGTAGAAACAGGTTGGACCAACATGGCGGTACTTCAGGTTGAGATCCTGAATATTTGCAGGGCTGCTCATGCACCGGTAATCTGGGCCACACAGGTACTAGAGAGCCTTGCGAAGAAGGGCGTACCTTCCAGATCGGAAATCACAGATGCCGCTGCGTCTTTAAAAGCGGAGTGCGTTATGTTAAACAAAGTCCTTACATTTTGGATGCCATTCGAGCCTTGGACAAAATTCTAACAGATATGGAATTGTACCAGTCAAAGTCGTCTTCACTGTCACCAAAGCTTGCTATTGAGACTAATTTGATTTGACAGGAAAAATACGTACATTTATGAATTTATTATACGTATATCTATTATGGACACTAAACTCACGCTTAAGCTGGATAAGGACATCATTGAAAAGGCGAAAGATTACGCGGCATCACAGAATAAAAGCTTATCTCGTTTAATAGAGTCTTACTTGCAATCTCTTGTGGATGATAAAGAGGTTGCAGCTGAACCCAAAATATCTCCGTTCGTGAAAAGTATGAGATCAGGAGTAAGTGTTCCTTCTGACATAGATTATAAAAAGTTATATGGTGATTACGTGGATGAGAAGTACAAGTGAAAAGACTGTTTCTTGATACTAATGTTGTAATAGACCTTTTAGGTGAGAGACTTCCATTTTACAATTCAATTGCTGTAATAGCTTCTATGTCTGACAGAAAGGAGGTTGAATTAGTTATATCGGCCCTTTCATTTTCAACTGTATATTATGTGCTGTCCAAATATGAGAACCCTACTAATGTAAGGTTGAAACTAAGTAAAATTAAGACGTTAAGTAAGATTTCAGATTTGACCGATTTAATAATAGAGAAAGGATTGATTTCAAACTTTAGTGATTTTGAAGACTCCCTTCAATATCATAGTGCTCTTGAAAAAAATTGCGACATAATTATCACGAGAAATGCAAAGGATTTCAAAAGGTCAGAATTACCATTGATGACTGCTGATGAATACTTAGTCAGTATAAAATAATCCTACGAACTATATACCATGTTTACTCATTCGCCTGTAGAGCGCAGTTCTGGTCAAGCCCAGAATTTCGGCAGTTTTTGTGACGTTTCCCTTATTTGCCTCTAATGATGCCAATATAAAGTCTCGTTCGGCTTCATCGAGTGTCTTAGCCTTTCCCTGCTCTAATTTTACAAGTGCCGCATTATTGATAAGAAGATCTACTGTACTAATAATATCCTGATCGCTAAGAATAACCGCGCGTTCAATTGCATGCTGAAGTTCCCTGATATTTCCGGGCCATTGATATCGGGTAAGTTTTTCAATGACACCTTTTTCAATAGACAATTTAGGCTTCTGGTACTTTCTTTTGTAAAGTTTCAGGAAATGTTCTGTGAGAAGTGGAATGTCTTCAATCCTTTCCTTTAATGAAGGGAGTCGGATTTCAACAGTATTGATCCGATATAACAGATCTTGTCGAAACTGCTGGTCGTATACCATATCATACAGCGGCATATTGGTGGCACAGACAAGCCTGAAATAAACAGGTATTTCTTTACCAGAACCCACTCGCATAACCTTTTTACTTTGCAGAACAGTGAGCAACTTAGCCTGTAATGGAACAGACAGATTGCCAATTTCATCCAGGAATACGGTGCCTTTTGAACCGAGTTCAAACCTACCTGCTTTATCTTGTTTGGCATCTGTAAAAGCTCCTTTTATATGGCCAAAAAGTTCACTCTCAAAAAGGGTTTCCGTAATAGCGCCCAGGTCCACATTTATAAATACTTCATCTTTACGACTAGACCGGTTGTGGATTGCACGTGCTACCAGCTCTTTACCTGTACCATTTTCGCCTAATATTAAAACCTCAGCATCTGTTTTCGCCACTTTGTTTATGAGGCTCTTCACCTGTTTTATAGCGGCAGAGTTACCGATAAAATCTTCGTATTCCTGACTGGTTTCTTTGGCCAATACCTGACTGGTTTCTTTTAGCTGTGCTACCTGCTTTTTAGATTGTCGCAATTCCAGAGCGGAAGATATAGTTCCGAGGAGTTTCTGGTTTTTCCATGGCTTTAGTACAAAGTCGCTCGCCCCATTTTTAATAGCCTTAACAGCCAGGTCTACTTCGCCATAAGCTGTAATTAAAATAACCACTACTTCGGGATCGAGCTCTCTGATCTTTGACAGGTAATAGAAACCTTCTTCACCATCATTAACGCCCTTCTTGAAATTCATATCTAACAGAATGACATCATAATCCTTGATCTCAAAGTAACCTGGTATTTTTTCAGGATCTTCTTCTATATCCACGCTCGAGAACTCCTGCTTGAGAAACATTCGGGCGGTCTCGAGCACATCGCGGTCATCATCTACAATAAGGATATTGGCATTGGTCTTCATAACGACCAAGTTATCAAAACTGTATCGTTTTTGTATCACATGGGTGTATCAAAAACGATACAGTTTTTATTATATCTATTTAATGAAACACTTATTTTTAGCTTCACGGCTACTTTTCATATGATGGCATAGCGTTTGGCAAGTAGTGTTCAAACATTTTACTATGTTCAACAACTACATCAAAGTAATACTTCGGAATCTCGTTAAGAATAAGTGGTTTTCATTGATCAACGTATTAGGTCTGACGGTAGGTCTTACATGTAGCCTTATCATCTACTTATACATAGGTCAGGAGTTGAGCTATGATAACTTTCATAATGATAGCGACCGCATTTACAGGGTTACCAGGTCTTCTGAGACGTCAAGTGGCGTCGATTATGAGGCTGCAGTTCCTTATCCGTTGATTAATGTTCTTCCAACGGATTTTACCCAATTTGAGGTGGCAACGCAGGTCCATGCCGACGATCAGATCCTGGCCACCTACAATGGAGCTAAGCATGTTATAGATAACGTAATATTCGCTGATTCAAACTTCTATGATGTATTTACTTTTCAGATAATTAGCGGCAATCCTAAGGTGAGTCTCGGACAGCCGAATACTTGTTTCATCACTTCTAAGCTGGCAGCTATATTATTTTCCAACCAAGATCCACTTGGAAAGAAGTTCAAGCTTCAGAATGAGCTTGATTTGGAAGTGGTGGGACTCATTGAAGAAACCCCGCTAAATTCACATTTGCAGTTCGATGTGGTCGTTTCGTATCCATCGTTTTCGGAGGAATATTTTGGACTTCCCATTGATCAGTGGTCGCTTTCCGCATCGGGATTTGCCTACGTAAAAACGTTGCCCAAGGCATCTTTAGATAAGGTAAATGAAGAGTTTGAGACGGTCATCAATAAATACTACAGCGAAGATGATGCTGAAGGAAGAAAGTTCTACTTGCAGCCGTTAAAGGAGATTTATTATGACTCGAATTGGTACTCAGATGCTGCGGATAACACGACCCTGTGGTCATTGGGGGTAATAGGCATTTTTATAGTTCTTGTCGGTTGTGTCAACTTTATAAACCTTTCTTCGGCTCTGGCCTTGAAAAAATCGAAGGAGGTTGGTATTAGAAAAACGCTAGGTGCTGCTAAACGGCAATTAGTGAAGCAATCGTTATCCGAGACCTTCCTGGTCTCCACGGTTTCCGGTCTTTTAGCCATAGGTTTAACTGAGTTGCTCATTCCATTTTTTAATTCCTATTTCTCCGTTGAACTTATTTTAAATGTCTTGTCTGACACCAACGTTCTCATGTTTTTGATTGCGGTGATTGTCCTTGTTACACTTCTGGCAGGTCTTTATCCGGCTTTTGTTCTTAGTGGTTACAATCCTGTAAAAGCATTGAAGAACAACATGAACACACCGTCCTCGGCAGCATTGCTTTTAAGGAAGACATTAATTGGAGGTCAGTTTGTTATTAGTCAAATCCTGATCATTTGCACCATCATTGTAGCCAGTCAGATGGAATACTTTAGGTCTAAATCTTTAGGGTTTGATACTGAGGCAATCATAAACGTTGGATTACCTGATAACGATGGAGATAAACTCAAGCGTTTTCGAGATCAATTAATGGCCAATAGCAATATCGAGAATTTGTCCTTTTCCGTGGGCGCTCCATCATCAACAAACAATGTGAGCAGTAGTTTTTATCTAGCTGCCGAAGGGAAAGAAAATAAGCATGATGCTGAATTTAAAATTGCCGACTATCACTATTTAGAAACCTACGGATTGAATCTGAAATACGGGCGTTGGTTTGATCCAAGTGAAGAGGCTTTGGTAATGGAGCTTTTTGAAACGGATGATGCGGACAGGGGTAATCGGACTATTAGTTATGTGGTAAATGAAACTGCTACTAAAAGGCTTGGATTCTCAAATCCATCTGACGCTGTCGGCGAGGTGATTGTAACGGGAGTAGGAGATCTTTCCGGTGTCATCATTGGTGTAATGTCTGACTATCACCTAAAATCACTCCATCAGGAAATTGAACCTATGGTTATGTTGAATTGGCCCTATTTTTACTTTGATACCGGTGTCAAGGTATCTACAAATGATATTTCGGGGACTATATCTCATATTGAAGATGCGTATGATAAACTTTTTCCGGATGAAATATTCAATTATACCTTCCTGGATGATTCTATCGCTTCCTATTACGAAAAAGAAGAGAGAACCTACAGTCTTTTCACGTTATTCTCGATTATTTCTATTCTTATCTCATGTCTTGGCCTTTTGGGAATGATCTCGTTTGTGGTGGCCCAACGCACCAAAGAGATTGGAGTGAGAAAAGTTTTAGGCGCTAAGGTTAGTATGATCGTTGGCCTTTTTTCCAAAGACTTTATGAAGTTGGTAGGAATAGCTTTTTTCATCTCCACACCTGTTGCCTGGTACATCATGAACATGTGGCTTCAGGATTTTGCTTATGGTATTACCATACAAGTTTGGGTTTTTGCTTTGGCTTTAGTTATCTCCGGGCTCATCACCTTTACTACTATAAGCGTTCAGTCCATTAAAGCGGCTGTTGCTAACCCTGTTGATGCTTTGAGAGACGAATAATTATAGAAATATGTTTAAAAATATCTTAAAAATATCTTTTCGAAACTTAAGTGGTAATGCTAGTCACTCATTGATCAATGTGCTAGGATTAAGTATTGGGATCACCTCAGCGCTGATCATTGCTTCTATTATTCGTTTTGATTTGAGCTTTGATAACTACCATGAATTTAAGGATCGGACATACCGCTTGGTAACGGACGATGTGACCAAGGAAAGAAGACCTGACTCCGGCACTCCTTATCCACTACGGTTGGTCTTTCAGGATGATTTTCCGGAAGTGGAACATCTTACAATAGTGGATAATAACATGCTGAGTGGGCTTGTATCGGTAACTACGGATGCCGGTGAGACTATTTATGAAGAGGATGCCAATAATCAGGCTTTTGTAATGCCCGATTTCTTTAAAATGTTCCGAAGAGACTTCCTGGTGGGCGATTCCGAGAAGGTATTTGAGAATGGTAATTCGGTAGCGCTGTCTAAAACGTTAGCCGAAAAGTACTTTGGCGATCACATATCGGCTGTAGGCCAGGTCATTAAAATTGAGAATTTACTTGAATTGACAGTTACAGGTGTAATCAACGATGCTCCAATGAATACGGATCTTCCGTTTAACATGCTTATTTCTTTTGATGCCGGCGGAGAGGAGCGCATTTGGAAATCCTGGGATTCAAGCTCCAGTTCGGTACAGTGCTATTTTACTTTAAGAGAAAACGCGGATGTAGATGAGTTTGGAGATAAAATCATTGATTATATCCATAAGCATATGCCGGAGGGTCATCCAGCCATAGAAAAGTCATACGCCCAGCCACTTTCAGACATCCATCACAACCCGGACTACAGTAATTACAATTGGCGTGTGGCTACTCAGGAAGAGATACTTACGCTATTTATTGTGGGACTGCTACTCATCTTAGCTGCCAGTATAAACTTTATCAACCTAAATACCGCCCAGGCAATAAAAAGGTGCAAAGAAATTGGCGTGCGAAAGGTCCTGGGAAGTGGCAGAGGCTATCTTGTAGTACAGTTCCTAAGCGAAGCTGCCTTAATAACCTTTGCGTCTATACTTATTTCTTTGGGAGTAATGGAGGTAGCGCTCATGGCCATAGAGGAGGTAATAGGTTATCCACTACCACCTACGAGCTATGACGGATTACTGTTTTTGATTTTGAGTGCGCTTTTTGCGTCTGTCACTATTTTGGCCGGACTTTACCCGGCAGTAGTTGTATCCGGATATCAACCCATTGAAGCCTTAAAGAATAAGATATCCTCAAGCTATAAAAACGGATTTTCTCTTCGTAAGTCGCTAATCATTATCCAACTTCTGATTTCGCAGGTGCTGGTGGTCTGTGTGATAGTAGTCAGTCTCCAGATAGACCATTTCATGAAAACACCCATTGGGGTTGACACCGAGGCAGTTGTAGAGTTTAGAATACCCACTCCCGAGGACGTGGATCTGGTTACCTTTCAGAATTTATTGAAGCAACAAGCGGGTATTTCTAATATAACTTTCTCCAACACCGGAACCAGTTCTGACAATACCTGGGGTGGTCAGGCCAGGTTTAGCAATGAGGACGAAGTAGTAAATGAGCGGGTTCATGTTAAACTCATTGATGAGCATTATCTGGATACGTACGGCCTGGAGCTTGCTGCCGGTAGAAATGTGGTGATGGATACAATACCACGCTTTTTAATCAATGAAACAGCGATGAAGGCCTTTGGGATCAATGATCCTGAACAAATACTAGGAACAACAATGAACGTTTGGGGCAATGATGGGACCATTATAGGAGTTGTCAAAGACTTTCACACTGAGTCCTTGCATGATCCGGTTTATCCTACAACCCTCTGGGCTAGAACCAATGGATACTATTTAGGAGCTGCAAAGTTGGTTGGAAGCGATTGGGCCCGGACTATTAATACCATCCAAAAGGAATGGGAGAAGATATTTCCCGGCTATATTTTTAGTTACACATTCCTGGACGATAGCATTTCGAGATTTTATGAAGGGGAGAGACGCACCGCCAAAACCTTCACCGTCTTTGCCCTTATTGCAATCTTTATAGGGGCAATGGGTCTTTTTGGACTTGTTTCCTACCTGGCCAGCACCCGGAAGAAGGAAATAGGCGTACGGAAGGCATTGGGTGCCCGAGTAGATCAAATCGTGGGCCTATTGTCTTTTGACTTTGCCAAACTTGTGCTGCTGTCCTTTATTATTGCCGCACCTCTTTCGTGGTACTATATGAATGAATGGCTTGCTCGTTTTGCCAACCGCATTGAAATCAATGGTTGGATCTTCCTGCTGGCTTTGACCTGTTCACTAACTGTGACACTTCTCACAGTTGGATATCGCTCATTGCGAGCAGCCTCTGTTAATCCGGTAAATAGCTTAAAAGATGAATAACTGATTTAGTCATGTTTAAGAACTACATAAAAACGGCGTTTCGCTACCTCATTAAGAATAAGGCCTTTTCGTTTATCAATATAGTAGGTATGGCTACGGGTCTGGCTTGCGTGCTCATCATTGTGAGTTATGTAAAACTTGAGCTGAGTTATGATGACTTTCACATGAATAAGGAATCTATCTACAGGGTGGCTGTTAATTGGGAAGATGACGGCCAACGCGTGAACTCTGCCATGAATCACGCACCGCTGGCAGATGTTTTGAAAGAATCGCTTTCCGGAATAGTAAATACCGTTAGGATTTACCCTAGTCCTATAGTTGGAAGCGCGGACAAACAAAATAAGATCAATGAACCCGGGTTTATATTTGCGGATTCCACTTTTTTCAGAGTATTCACATTCGAAGCCATTAAGGGTGATTTGGTGAATGCCCTGGATGTGCCTTTTTCCGTAGTGCTTAGTGAGAGCGCTGCAATTCGACATTTTGGCTCTACTAATGTTCTGGGTGAGGTTTTCTATTATGAAGATGACCGCAGACAACTGCCATTTACAATTACCGGAGTCATGTCTGACCTGCCGGATAATACTCACTTCAATTTTGACATTATTGGCTCTTTTAATTCTATGGATCAATTCATGTCATGGTACAATAACTGGCATCATCCGCCAATATATGTATATGCCCAGGCACAGCCGGATAAGCAGATAACCGACCTGCAGGAGGAGGTTAATGAGCTCGTTTATCCCCGGCTCCCTGACTATGTACAAGCAGAAAATCGTGTTTTTACTCTCCAACCGTTGACAGATATTCATCTGCAGTCTGACCTTGAGAATGAATGGAAAGCCAACTCGCAGTACCTATATATAAGGATATTCATTGTCGTGGCAGTCTTTATCCTGATTATAGCTTGTCTTAACTATGTAAACCTGGCTACGGCCAGATCACTGCAAAGAGCGAAGGAGGTAGGAATGAGAAAAACGTTAGGCGCCACAAGAAACCAACTTATATTTCAATACCTGGGAGAATCATTTTTAACTACTCTGCTTGCGTTTGCTTTAGCTTTTGGATTAGGTGAACTCGTACTTAAATATTATTTCCAATCCATTATCGAGCAGGAGCTATCCATGGGTTTTCTCTGGAGCGTTTCAGGAGTAACCGCTTGCGTTCTTCTTTATTTGACCATTTCAGTACTTTCAGGTATTTACCCTGCTTTATACTTATCAGGTTATAAACCTATTAAGGCGCTAACCAAAACACATGAGAAACCGGGAAGCAGCTTTTCTCTAAGGCGCTCTATGGTAGTGTTCCAGTTTTTTATTTCCAGTGTGCTGATAGCGGGAACTATTCTGGTAAGTAGGCAGACTGAATTCCTTAGAAATAAAGATCTCGGCTTTGATAAAGAAAGCATAATTGCTGTAAAGTTGGGCGATAAAGTATCTCAGACAAATTATCCTATTCTCAAGGCTGAAATAGAAAGGGAAACGAATGTTGAAAGTGTGGCGCTTTCCGCAGCGCTTATGGGTAGTAACAACTTTTATGGGTTTGAGGTGCGTCCTGAGGGTACCCCTGAAAATGTGGAGTATTCACTGAAAACTCTCGGTGTTGACGAAGACTTTCTTGCTACCTACGGAATTGAAGTGCTACAAGGCCGTGATTTCTCAAAAGACATACTCACAGATGAGCGGGAGGCTATTATTTTGAATGAGGCCGCAGTCAAGAAATTGAATTGGAAGGAGCCAATAGGCAAGGAGTTTGAGCTTACGGTATATACCGGTCGCGAAGACCTTCGAAAAGGAAAAGTAATCGGTGTGGTCAAAGATTTTCACTTTGCTTCTCTCTACAATAGGGTAGAGCCGCTAGTGATTTATGTAAACAAGCACCCATATTACAGTGATTATCTCTCGGTTAGGTTTAGTGGGGGTAACCTGGAGAATAATGTACAAATGCTTGCTGGGAGGTGGAAATCTTTTAATGAGGACAGACCTTTAGAGTACTATTTTGTAGATGAAGAACTGGATAAATTCTATAAGAATGAAGTTAGAAAGTCCAGCATTTTTCAGTCGTTTTCATTTTTATCCATTTTCATTTCGTGTCTGGGCTTGCTGGGTATCTCTGCTTACAGCTTGCAATTACGCACGAAAGAAGTAGGTATTCGAAAGGTTTTAGGAGCAGGTATGTCAAGTATTCTAAACCTGTTGTCAAAAGAATACCTGGTAATGGTGCTTGTGGCAAATGTAATAGCCATTCCCTTTGTGTGGTACTTTGGTCAATCATGGCTCAATTCTTTTGAATACCGCACGAACCTAAGTTTCGGTATTTTTTCAAGCGCCTTGCTTATAGCTCTTGTTCTAGCTGCAGGTACAGTATGTTTTCAGGTAGTAAAGACAGCCCTGATGAACCCGGTTAAAACATTAAAAGACGAATAACACAACTCAAAATAAAATGATCAAAAACTACCTCAAAACCGCCTTAAGAAACTTACTAAGGAATAAAGTCTACGTAGGGGTAAATGTGCTGGGCCTATCACTTGGTATAACGTGTAGCATAGTGCTTACCCTGCTGGCGTTTTATTTTACCAGCTTCAATACGTTTAATGAAAATTATGATCGGATCTATCGTATTGTAAACAGCTCTCAGGATGGCGCCGGGGGTGAGATGGATTACCAGCCTGGGGTTCCCTTACCTTTACCTGAAGCAGTTAGACTGGATTTTCCTGAGTTTGAGCAAGTAGTGTTTACTTCTGATCACTATGGGGAAACACATTTTACTATCCATCCTAACGCTGAAATACCACAGTATTTTGAGCTCAAGGACAACAGATTTGTGTATACCGATGGGGGCTATTTCAAAACTTTTACCTACGAGTGGCTGGAAGGAAATCAGGAAACGGCCCTGCAAACTCCTAATAAAGTTGTACTCTCTAGATCGGTAGCTGATAAGTTTTTCCCCAAAGGAAATGCTATAGGAGAAACTGTCATTTACAATAAAACCACCTCATTTGAAATAAGCGGCATTGTTTCTGACCCGCCCAAGAATTCTGATATGCCATTTGATGTAATCTTCTCTTTGGCTACCATGCAAGATAGATTAGATCGAGGAAAGTGGAATAGTGTCAGCAGCGGTGACCAGTGCTACGTTTTATTAAATCAAGGTGAAGATCCTGCTAGGTACCAAGCTCGACTAGAGCAGTTCGTTACTAAGCATTATGATGAGGAGGATACGGATAAATTTCACTTGCAGCCCATGAGTGATCTGCACTTCAATGAAAACTGGAGCAACTTTAACTATTCAAGTGTAGGTAAGCCGGAGATATTTGCCCTCTATATTATCTCCATCTTTTTAATTCTTACCGCCTGCGTAAACTTTATCAATCTTTCCACTGCGGTAGCCATGAAAAGGGCACGGGAAGTGGGCATTAGAAAAGTGCTGGGAAGTACTAGGGATCAGTTGGTTATACAGTTTCTGGCGGAGTCCTTAAGCATTGTCCTGTTATCTGTATTCGCAGCTTTGGGTTTGGCCGAGTTACTGATCATGTACGTGAATCCATTTTTGGATGTAGTACTTGACATAGATCTCACTGATCCATTACTGGTTGGTTCGTTGGCTTTAGGTACAGTGATGATTGCCTTACTGGCAGGTTTTTATCCCTCAATAATTTTGTCAAGGTTTAAGCCCGTTCTGGCCTTAAAAAATCTTATTACAGCGAAGCATAGTGGTAGGGTTTCTCTGAGAAAAGGCTTGGTAGTATTTCAGTTTTTTGTTTCCCAGGTATTTGTTATCGGTACTATTGTGGTGCTGTGGCAAATTGAGTATATCCAAAAACTGGATCTTGGTTATAAACCGGACGCTGTGATCAATGTGAGAATTCCTGAAGATGATGCAGAAAAGAAAAAAACGTTACGCAATGAGATTTCTCGCATAGTAGGTGTTGAAAATGCCAGCATTACCTTTAGTAACCCCACTTCAGGTTCAGTATCCGTCAGTAATTTTAAGGTAGAGGATGATCCGGATGATTTCTATTCCGCTATGAAATATGTCGATGAGCGCTACATTGATACATACGGAATCGAGTTAATAGCGGGTAGAAATATTCTGCCGTCTGATACACTTAGAGAAGTTATCGTCAATGAAAAGCTGCTGAATTATATCAATCATCAGGGCGACCCACAAGATGCGCTGGGTAAACAGCTCAGGGTCTGGGGGCAAAACGTACCTATAGTAGGTGTTGTAAAGGATTTTCATTCGCAGTCTTTACACGGAGAGCTAACCCCAATAATGATGTTCAGCAATCTTGACGCTTACCGGATAATTGGAATCAAGGTAGGACTTGAAAACTTTGAATCAGCAAATGGACAAATCAAGGATATCTGGAAAACCCTCTACCCGGAATTTGATTACGATTATGAATTTTTGACTACAGGCCTGGCCGAAGTGTACGACGGAGAGCGCAAGATGGCTAAGATATTTACCTCATTTTCTATCGTGGCTATAATTATCGGCTGTCTCGGACTTTTTGGTCTCGCCTCGTTTATGGTCAATCAGAAAGTGAAAGAAATTGGGGTTAGAAAAGTGCTGGGCGCTACAGTTTCAGGCATTATAGGTATGTTCTCATGGTCATTCTTCAAGCTAATTAGTCTGGCGTTTATTTTTGCTTCTCCAGCTGCCTGGTTGGCCATGCGAGAATGGCTGTCAACGTATGAGTACCGCATTGATATGGGTCCTGTGGTCTTTATAAGTGGCCTTGCTATCACGTTAATTCTTGCTGTTTTTACAGTTGGATTTAAATCAGTAAGGGCAGCCACGGCAAGTCCCATAGATAGTTTGAGAGACGAATAAGCCTAAGTCCCATGCTTAAGACCCATTTAAGAATTATTCTAAGAAATATAAATCGCAGACTGAGTTATTCTCTGATCAATATACTTGGCTTGGCGGTGGGCATTGCCAGCAGTTTTGTCATATTGCTTTACGTTACCATTGAAAAAAGCTATGAAAAGGACTTTTCAGCATCTGGTAACACCTACCGCATAGCCACCAAATTTATGAGCATGGGCACGTTTGCCAATGGCCCGGAGGTATTGTTGAACAGATTTCCGGAGCAATATGACTTTGTAGACAAATATACCCGGGTGGATTATTTTGATGAGACAGTAGTCTCAACTGATTTCAATAAAACAGAGGCTTCTGGCCTTTTGATTGATAGCAGCTTCTTTTCCATATTTGATTTTAAGTTTCTTGTCGGGAATAGTCAAAATGCCGCTCGCAACTCCCATAGTATTGTCTTAAGCGAGGACTTTTCGGAGCAGCTCTTTGGTGGTAGGCCGGTATTTGGTGAGCAAGTGCTATTGGGTGATAACAAAGTGCCTGTGACGGTTACGGGAGTGATTGCAGAAGCTACTAGAACCCATCTTAGGTCCAAATACTGGGTTACGAGCGTGCCTGATTTTTCGGAGGAAGAGGAAGATAACCTGGATAACTGGTATTCTATAGCCTTTTGGAACTACCTGACGGTAAAACCAGGTACAGCAACGCTTGATGTACAACAGGCGCTCGATACTTTAGTAAAAAAGGAAACATTTGAACAGACAAACGGCCCAATGACTTTTACCGAGTACCTGGAGCGCGATGATTCGTACAGGCTTTTGGCGCAGCCACTGGAAGACATTCACCTAAAAGGAACGTTAAGTTTCGACCTTTCAAAAGGTGGAAACGAATCTGTGGTAGACAGTCTTTTGGTCATAGGGGCGCTGATTTTACTAATGGCAACTATCAACTTCGTCAACCTTACTACAGCGCGGTCCACGGAAAGAATGAAGGAAGTGGGGCTTAAAAAGGTAATGGGCTCTCAACGCATAACCTTGATGAGTCAGTTTATGATGGAATCCTTGGTTACCTGCTGGATTGCGATGGCAGTAGCCCTTGGCCTCTCTGAACTTTTTCTTTTTGCTTTCATATTCATTACCGGGCAGGAATTTATTTCTACTGTATTTATTGGGTATCAACACATATTGAATTTGTTCTGGATAGCTTCCGCTATTGGTTTGGTGGCCGGAGTATATCCCTGTCTACACATGTCGGCTTTTAAACCCATACAGGCATTAAAAGGGGGAAGCAGTTCCGGAAAATCAAAGACTCATTTCAGAAATGTTCTTTCGGTAATACAATTTACTTTTTCCATCTGCTTGATTATCGGTTCCGTAGTTGTTTTCAACCAGATCCGTTTTATGAATAGCAAAGACCTGGGTTTTGACAATAAGAACATATTGATTATTGATGGGATAAGTGATCTGGGAAATCAAGCCGAGAGCTATAAGGAAATGCTCAGTTCCAGGAGTGAGGCAGTTTCGGCAAGTCTTGTTTCGCGCATGCCAGGTTCTACTTCCAGCTTTTCAATGGGTACCATTCGCGTAAGTGAAAGCGATGAACCGTTGCGCGTTACCCGGTTTCAAGGCGATTTTGATTATCTGGAAACTCTTGGGTACCGTATAACGAGGGGAAGAGATTTTTCAATTGACCTCGCATCGGACTCCAGTGCATTGATCATCAATGAAACCGCCGTTCGTATATTAGGCCTTCAAGATCCCATTGGCGCCCGGTTAGTGAACGGGCATGAAATAGTAGGGGTAGTTAGTGATTTTAACTTTGAATCATTGAAAGAGACCGTCGCCCCGGCCATGTTGCAGGTCGGTCAGGGAGGTTGGTATCAGCTAGCCGTTAAACTAAATCCAGAAAATGTACAGGACTTTTTAGCTTTTGCCGGAGCTGAATGGAGCAATTTGAATAGAGAAGAGCCATTCACTTATCACTTTCTTGATGAAAATTATGAGCGGCTTATGAAAGAAGAGATCACTTTAGGTAAGGCCGTTTTGGTTTTTACCATTCTAGCCGTTTTAATTGCTTCTTTGGGACTTTTTGGTTTGAGCTCGTATATCGCTCTGCAGCGTCAAAAGGAAATTGGCGTACGCAAAGTTTTAGGAGCGTCAGCGTTAGCCATCTTTAGGCGCTTTAACAGTTCATTTGCGTTGGTACTGCTGATTTCATTCATCATTGCGGCCCCTATTTCATATTATTTTCTAAATGGGTGGTTATCCAACTTTGCCAATAGAATTCAGATTAACTATACTGTCTTTATACTGGCTGGAATAATCACTTATACAATTGCACTTGTAGTCATTGGCTTTCATTCCATTAAGCTGATTAGGCTAAACCCGGTAATAACCCTTAGAGAAGAATAACTATGTTACTGAATTATTTAACAACCACGGTAAGGAGCTTCGGAAAGAATAAAGGCTACACACTGATCAATGTCCTGGGGCTCGCTGTTGGCTTTGCCAGTGTGTTGCTCATTAGTATATACATTCATCATGAATTGAGCTATGAATCATTCCTGCCTCAGGCTAATAGGATTTATCGTATGAGTGATAGGGAATATGCGTTAACCTCTTACAATCACCTTCAATATCTCACGGATAATCTTCATGATGTACAAGGTAAAACACTTGTTTTGAACAGTGGAAACATGACTATTGGAGTTGGAAATGATATGATGGTGGAGCGTGATTTTTTATATGCAACAGAAGACTTTTTTGATGTATTCGAATATGAAATTTTCCGGGGTTCATTTTCCGAGTTCTCACAGATTTCGAATAGTGTGGTGATAACAGAATCATTAGCGGAACGTTTCTTTAAAAATACGGAAGCTGTTAATAAAGACCTTATCATTTACAGGGGTTCGGAGCCGTATCCCTACAAAGTGGTTGCGGTTATAAAAGACCTGCCGGGCAACACTCATATGAAATTCGATGTGCTGGCCAGGATACCACAGCGGCAGTTTGACTATAACCGGGATAGCTGGGGTAATACAATTTATCATGGCTATTTTAAGACCCGTCAAAATATTACTACCACTGATGTTCAAAAGCAATCAGATTTAATCTTTGCCAAACGCGCTTTGCAAAATGACTGGTTCCCCAAGCTTTCAACGCCTGAAGAAATATTGGGAAGCGGTAAATATAGTGCGCCACTGGTTCTCAATGTAAAAGACATTCACAATGATTCGAATTTACTTTTTGAGTTCGAAGCAGGTGGTAACGAGCGATATCTCTACGTATTTGCGGGTACTGCACTGTTCATCCTGATTTTGGCCACCATAAACTTCGTAAACCTTTCTACTGCTCAATCCATGAAACGGGCTAAAGAGGTAGGCGTTCGAAAAACACTCGGTTCGACGCAGAGACGGTTAATAGGACAATTTTTATTGGAGACAACTGTATTATGCCTATTGAGCGCTGCGCTGGCCGTCGGCTTACTTGAGGCCTTTTTTACTTTAGGAAAAGGTTTCTTTAACACCCCTTTCGATTTTAATGTTACGAAAGAACCCATATTCATGTTAGGTTTGATCGTAGCGGCCTTGATTACGGGCCTTCTTGGCGGCGCTTATCCTGCCTTTTATTTGTCAGCTTTCAAGCCTTCCAAGGTGCTAAAGGGGCAATTCTCCGATCGTGAATCGAAAATGATATTCCGTAACGTTCTGGTAGTAGGACAATTCACAATATCTATTACACTTGCTGTTTACGTCTTCTTTATTCAAGGTCAACTCCGTTACAGCCTGGAAAAAGACTTAGGGTTTACAAGGGATAATATAGTTATCATTGATAATAGCAGTAGTCAATTGGGTTATAACGTAAGCGCTTTTAAAACTGCGTTATTGGAGGAGAATACTATAATCAACGCTGGCTATAACCAATATGACCTATTCGCCATGAGTACCTCATTCATAAGACCGGAAAATGCTGCAGAGGACTATGAACAATTTCGATTTTATTATCAATGGATCGATGATACCTATTTGGAGACGTTGAATGTCGAGTTTATGAAGGGCAGAAATTTTTCTAAAAGTATTGCCAGCGACACAGCGGCTATCATCATTAACGAAACAGCCGCAAGGTTACTTGGATTTGAGAACCCTCTTGGTGAAACAGTGATGTCGGGTGCATCACCTGAATATCCTTTTAAGATCATCGGATTAATTAAAGACTTTAACCATCAGTCCTTTGACAAGACCTTACCTCCAACTGGATTTTTGTATTGGGAGAATACCCACGATCAGTTAACGGTTAGGCTCTCTTCTGATTTGAAAAATTCATTGGACAGGGTTCAGGCGTTGTGGTCTGAATATTCGGATATGCCAATGGACTATCAATTTCTGGATTCTGAATTTGATAAGCTTTTTAAGAGAGAACAACAACTGGGTAAAGTAATTGGCTCGTTTACTTTTTTGGCGTTTTTTGTAGCATGCCTGGGCATTTTAGGTCTTGCGGGGCATACGGCGGAGCAAAAAACCAAGGAAATAGGTATACGAAAAGCTCTAGGCGCTACAGTGGAACAAATTGTTCTAATGTTCTCAAAACGCTTTACACTTTTGGTTCTAATAGCCACACTTCTATCAGCGCCCTTGGCGTATTCTATAACGAATTACTGGCTTGAGTCTTTTGCTTATAAAATAGCTTTGAGCCCTACACCTTTTATAATGGCTAGTTTATTGGGCCTATTTCTGGTGACACTAACAGTAAGCTATCATTTAATAAAGGCTGCAAGGGCCAATCCGGTCTTGGCATTGAAAGATGAATAACTATGATCAGGAATTATCTAAAAATTACATTTCGCAATATAAGACGCAATAAGCTTTACGCTTTGGTCAATATTTCTGGATTGGCTTTGGGCATTGCCAGTTTTTTATTCATAGGCCTTTATATCTATAATGAACTGAGGTATGACCGTTTCTGGGTCAACTCAGATCGTATATATCGTGTTGATGGGGTATGGACATCACCGGAAGGCGGTTCAAGGTATGCCACAGCTCCACCGCCACTGGCTAGGCGTATTGAAGCGGATGTTCCTGAGGTAAAGTTTGCTACTCGTATCTTGAAATGGTCGGATTTTACATTTCGGCCGGAGACGGACATGGAACGAATCTTCCGCGAGACGAACGTTTACATTGCGGATCAGAACTATTTTAGGGTTTTTTCTGACCGGCTTATACAAGGTAATCCTGAAACTGCCTTGAATGAACCTCTAAGTATTATTCTTTCGGAGTCTGCCGCAAGACGCTACTTCGGCCGGGAAATGTTTGAGCGAGAAAGCTTAATTGGAAAGCACATCCTTGGAGGCAAAGACGCTGGCACACCTTGGAAGATCACAGGAATCATGAAGGACTTACCTGTGAATACGCATCAGGATTTTGAAATGATAGTTTCTATGTGGGGCGAGTTTAAGGAAAATGAGAACTGGGCATGGAATATTATGCATACCTATATTCTACTTAATGAAGAAGTGCCTTTAGTACTGGCAGAAAATAGTCTTCAAAAAAGACTCGAAGAAGTTGTACAAAGCCATGCCCTTCCTTATTTGGGAGGCGCTTCCGAAACGGGTGAGAGTGTTGAATACCTATCAATACCTATTCGAGATATTCACCTTCATTCCGACTTCCTGCGTGAAATGAAAGCCTATGGCAGTATAACTACAGTTTATATTTTCGGTCTTGTTGGCGTACTAATATTGGTTGTGGCTTGTGTGAACTTCACCAATCTTACCACCGCGTTGTCCATTAAAAGGGCAAAAGAAGTTGGAATTCATAAAGTTTTAGGCTCAAACGCCAGCGGTCTTTCCTTTAAGTTCCTGGCGGAGGCTGTGATGTTTAGCGTATTGGCGACGTTAGTAGCGCTTACCACAGTCGAATTGTTTGTACTTTATGTAACTCCAAAGCTGGGTATTACTCTTGCAGTAGGAATTTTCGATAAACCTGTGTTCATCGTTTGGATTCTTTTGATTTCGTTGATTACAGGTGTCTTAGCGGGCTTTTACCCGGCATGGATCATTCCAAGATATAAGCCCTCCGATGTGCTGAAAGGCAACATACAAGTAAGCTCAACTGGCTTTCAGGTCCGAAATTATCTTGTAGTATTTCAATTCATGGCTTCTGTTGGTCTTATTATGGCTACAGGAGTGATTAGCGATCAAATGGATTACGTGAGAAATAGTAAACTGGGTTTTGAGAAAGAAAATATTCTTGTTATTCAAAACGATCGAGAGATTGATGAAGAGCGAATTCGCTTTAAACAAATTTTATCTCAATATCCCGAAATTCAGGAGGTAAGCTTTTCTACAGGAATACCGGCTCTAAATCAATTTATGGTTAGAGATTATTTTGTTGAGGGCTGGAACGGCTCTTTGGGCCTTAGATGGTTTGAAATTGACGATGACTTTGTCAACACTATGAATATAAAACTGATAGCCGGTGAGAACTTTCAGGCGAGTATACCTTCTGATTCTATGGGTATTATCTTAAACGAAAGGGCTGTAAAAGAGCTGGGGCTTACAGAGCCCATTGGCAAAGAAATCACCATAAATAAGGGCGCTGATGATGAACGAACGGTGCGTGTTAAGGCGGTGGTATAAGACTTTCATTTTGAGTCCATGCATAACGAAGTTAAGCCGCTTGGTATGGAGTTTTTGAGGGGTTATTCAATAAAGGATTACATCAGTGTAAAGATAGCTCCGGGTAAAACGAAGAAGGCTATTGATCAAATAAAGGAAGCATGGCACACATTGGAACCTCAGGTGCCTATTACCTACAGTTTTCTGGATTCAGATTTTGATGCGTTGTATAATTCTGAAAAACAGCTCGAGTCTGTATTTAACATCTTCTCAACGCTATCTATGATAATTGCAGGGTTAGGCCTATTTGGTCTGGCTACCTACGTGGCACAGCAGAGAAAAAAGGAAATGGGCATACGCAAGCTCTTAGGAGCATCTGTCTCTCATCTTGTTTTTGTGTTGTTAAAGAACTTCTCAATACTGGCCTTAATAGGCCTTGTTTTGGCCACTGTAGTCATTTCTATAGGATCGGAGAAATGGTTATCATCATTTGCCTATCGCACCAATTTTGGTTTTGAACAATTCCTTACCGCCTTTATTGCCACGGGAGGGATCCTGGTAGTATCAGTGCTACATCAAGTATACAAGGCCGCGCTGTGTAATCCTGTTGACTCTATAAAAAACGAATAAATTAAATTATCTGAAAAGTGATAAAGAACTATCTAAAAATAGCGCTAAGGAATTTTGTAAAAGAGCGTTTCTACGGATTAATAAATGTTTTAGGTCTTTCCATTGGAATAGCATCTAGCCTTGTTATCATGCTATATGTTGCGCACGATTTGAGTTATGATGATTTTCATCCGGATGTTGATCGTACATATCGGGTAAACCAAACGCTTATTTGGTCGCCTGGCGGTGGAATTATGAGCTCAACTACGTTACCACTGGCCGGGTTATTGGCCAGCGAATATCCCGAGGTGGAAAGTGCGCTAAGGATAAACACGCCAGGAAACAGTATAGTGAGGTATGAAGATGATCAGTATAAACACAACTATTTTGAGAACAGTATTTTGGCCGCTGATTCTAACTTTTTTGAGTTTTTCGATTTTAAGCTGAAGGAGGGTGATCCTTCTGTAGCCCTTAAAGGTTTAAATAAAGTTGTAATCTCCTCCGAAACAGCGTATAAATATTTTGGGGATGAACCTGCGCTTGGCAAAATGATTTTGTTCGGCTCTGATCGAACACCAATGGAGGTAACAGGCGTTACGGAGGTACAACCTACAAACTCCCATTTCCATTTTGATTTTCTTCTTTCTATGTATTCTAATCCGAATATAAAACGCTTCGAGTGGAGTTGGATTTGGACGCAGGTAGTGACCTACGTCAAACTCCGGCCGGGTGCCGACCCGCTGGCGCTCCAAGAAAAGATGAAGAGCATCGGTGAGAGAAGTGTAAAGCCTGCCCTGGCAAGTACACTGAACATGAACTATGAAGAACTGGTAGGAGATAAAGGGGGGTATAATTTTTACTTACAGCCCGTTCAGGACATTTATCTAAAATCTGCAAGTATCGGCAATCGAATTGGCCCTGTTGGGGACCTAACCTACGGGTATATTTTCAGTGTAATCGCTTTTATGATCATATTTTTGGCCTCAATTAATTTTGTTAATCTATCAACCGCCAGGGCTACGATCAGAGCCAAAGAGATTGGTGTGAGAAAGGTGATGGGCTCACTCAAAAAACAGCTACTGGGCCAATTTTTGATAGAGTCCGTGATCATTTGTACGATGGCAACGCTGGTGGGTTTCGGGCTTATGGAGCTGCTGAAGTTTGTTGTACAGGGCAATCTAGGTGTTGAAATCCATTTATCCCTTTGGGATAATCCAATACTTTTAGGAAGTGCTTTGTTTTTGCCTTTGGCGCTAGGTATACTGTCCGGTCTTTACCCCGCTTTCTATTTAAGTTCTATTAAACCGGTAAGCGTGCTTAAAGGAAGGTCCAAATCTGACCGCAAGAGCTTTATATTTAGAAACGCTCTTGTGGTTGCTCAATTCACCATTTCGGTGACGTTGATATCATGCACGTTTATCGTGTACCAGCAACTATCACATTTTATCGATATGGACACCGGGTATGATAGAGAGAATATCATTAGTATAGACTGGGCGCATAATTTAGGACCACATCTTGAGTCCTTTGCCGAGGAATTGAAACAACAAGTGGGCGTGGATAAGGTCACGATAAGTATGGACGCCATTGGTAGAGGTAACTACGAAGATATTTTTGCTCATAGACCATCAGCGCAGGAAGAAACTGTCGCCATGATGAAGGCTGACGATCAATTTCTGGAGACTATGGGAATTGAGCTGTTGCTTGGTCGATTTTTTGATAAAAGCCGTGCAGCCGACCTTCACTCCGTAGTAATTAATGAGACCACCATGAAAATTTTTGGATGGTCCGAGGCTAATGTACTAGGGCAAGTGATAACTTATCCGGGTGATGATAATTTTGAGGCCGAAGTAATAGGTGTAGTCAAGAATTTTCACTTTCAATCGCTTCGCCAACCGATAAACCCCTATATCTTTTACCGATTAGATGCTCAGGTGTGGGGAGATAAAAGAGTAGTACTTATCAAGACTACGGGCGAAGATATGGCAGGATTATTATCTAAGGCCCAACAATTATGGAGGGATCGGGTAAATGCTATTCCTTTTCAGTATGATTTCGCTGATGAAGAATTCGCCAGACAGTATGAGGGGGAACATCAGCTTGGCGATTTATTTGCACTATTTAGCGGATTTGCACTTTTGATTGCAGCAATGGGCTTGTTGGGGCTTTCTGCTTACACCATAAGTGTTAGAAACAAAGAGATAGGTATTAGAAAAACGTTGGGTGCATCCGTATCCGGAATTGCGATCATGTTAAACCGAGGTTATACAAAACTTATTATCATATCGCTAATTGTGAGCATACCCATTGCTATTTGGGCAATGGAAAATTGGCTAAGGCAGTTTGAGGCGAGAATAAGTGTTGACTGGACTGTTTTTCTTATTACCGGGGTAATCGTGGTTTTGGTGACCTGGCTAACAGTAGGGTTTCAATCCATTAAAGCTGCACTGTTGGATCCTGTTAAAACGCTGAGGGATGAGTGAAGGTATTAACAAATGAGTTTCTATGCTTAGAAGACATATCATTTTAGCATTTAGAATTTTTTTAAAACACTCGCTCAATTCATTAATTACGCTTGTAGGCCTGTCTACCGGCATAGGATGCTTTCTGCTTCTGTCGTTATATGTGTACGACGAATACCAGACGGATAGATTTCACAAAAATTATGAAGACATTTACCACGTTAACATGCGCTACTATGTTAATGATCAACCTATGTTCAATATCCCTCCTCCGGCTGGACTATTCAATGATCTATCTGCCCTGAATGGTGTTCAGTCAGGTACTCGGGCTTTTGCCCCGGGTGAAGCCGTAGTGTCAATAGATGGTCAGAAATTCATAGAGAGTGGAGTTGTATTCGTTGATTCATCTTGGCGTAAAGTCTTCGATTTCAGCTACCAGAATGAAAGTTTTTCTGCATTTGCGGACCCCTCTAGAATTATTGTATCTGAAAAAATAGCAACTAAATACTTCAGAGATAAAGAAGCTATTGGCCAATCAGTCATCATCGATAACGAACAGTATATCATTGACAATGTATTGCTTGAGAACGATGCTAACTCTAGTTTTAATGTGGATTTTCTAATTTCCTTTAACAAACGAGAAGATTTTGGAATTGACCTGTACTCCTATGAAAATGGGCATACCCCTTATTTCATCGTAGCCCAAAATGAGGATCCGGAGGAAATCAAAAAGAATATACAGGAAATCATCGATAAAAAACTTGAGAATCCTCCATTAAAGATCGAGCTCACTTCATTAGAGGATTTCTATTTTATGGGTTCTACCAATTTGAAATATCAAAATGCAGGCATTCGTGGTAATAAAAAGTTCTATAAAGCATTCGCTCTAATAGCCGTTCTAATTTTGGCTATAGCTATTATCAACTACATCAACCTGGTAACGGCAAGAGCTACTGACCGATCTAAAGAAGTAGGTATAAAAAAGACAATTGGAGTGGGAAGAAAAAGTTTGATACTTCAATTTCAGACAGAATCCCTTGTATTAACATTGATCGCGGGGCTTTTGGCAATTGGGTTGGCTGAGCTATTTATAGGTTATTTAAATCAGCTTATGACCAGGCCTATAAATGATTCCGTCATTTTAAGCTGGGAGTTTCTGTTTGGGTATGCTATAGGACTGATTTTAGTCGCAATTGTGGCGGGATTATACCCTTCCTTTATCTTGTCCTCATATAACCCGATAAGCGCCGTTAATGATTTTGTTGATAAGGTAGGGGGCAAATTATGGCTTAGAAATTCTCTCATTGCAGTGCAGTTTACGATCACAACCGTTTTGATTTTTGGATCTGTGGTCATCATGAAGCAAATGACGTTTCTTTCCAACTTTGATTTAGGTTTTGATAGTGATCAAATTCTGTCAATTAAAGCAAGCTCCGGGATGCAAAAATCTATTGTGCCGATAAAGCAGAGTTTATTAGCCATCAATGGAGTTGAAAATATATCCGTTGGAAATCTGCCCGGAATTGGATGGATGTATTCCAGAGAGTTTCAGGATGAAACGGTAAATGTGGCTATACAAAAAGTTGATGAAGACTTCTTTGACTTAACAGGCATCGAGCTACTCGAAGGCAGAGTACTTTCCGGATCAGATGCGGGAACAACAAATACAGTAATAAACAAAACCATGCGAGATTTACTGTTTGGTGATGAAGAGACATTTTTCGGGAAACTGAAGGACAGCGAGGCTAATCTTGTCGGGGTTGTTAGCGACTTTCAATTCACCTCTGCCAAGGAAGAAATCAGGCCACTGGAACTTAAAATGCATGAAAACCAATTTAGAAATATTCTTCTTAGACTGGACCGGCAGGCAAATTCCAACTATGTAATTGATGAAATGCGCAAAGTAATGGCTGATCATGTACCGGATGATATTGTTGATTTTAATTTTCTGGACGAGGACTACGACAGTCAGTTTAAGTCTGAACAACTCTTTCTTAACATCCTAAAGAATTTTACCATGATCAGTGTTTTGATTGGTGCGATAGGTTTGTTTGGTTTAGCGCAATTTGCGTTTGTAAAAAACCAGAGAAATATAGGAGTTAGGAAAATATTAGGCGCTTCAGATCGTGCCGTTATCCAACGTTTGGTGAGTGGCTTGCTATTGCCAGTGGTAGCGGCGACTATTATTGGTTTGCCCGCAGGGTATTATCTTATGACCAATTGGCTTTCAGATTATTCAAACAGGATTGAGCTGGACTGGCCTTTGTTTACTGAGACGATAGTTTGTATTGTGGCTATTTCTGTATTGACAATCTTGTATCAGGTATTTGGTGCAATACGACTTAGGCCAATTAATGCTCTTCGAGATAATTAGGACTGTTTAAAGACTTGGTTTCATAAAGGTACTTTTTGTACTCCTTAAAGAAATCAACTACCATCTCATTGCAAAATCGGCTTGGAGCATTGCTAAGAATACATATGGCCACATTTTTACTTCTATCAAGGCCAAGTTCACTCTTGAAACCATTGGCGTAACCCCCATGGTAGATTAATGTGTCATTCGGATATTCTACTATTCTCCATCCATAGCCATAGTGACCTTTTCGGGGTCGGTCGAAATTGCCGAAGTGGTAATTCTTAACGCTTGTTCGAATTTGTGGTGTAAACACATCTTCCAAAATAGCTTCCGGGATCACGTCAGGCCTTTGACCCAGAAGGGCTTTAAGCCATTCTGACATGTCGATGATGCTTGCATTAATGCCTCCTGCAGCGGCGACATTGTAATAGGCTGGAGACAGCTTAATTGGAATATATCTTATTCTTTTTAGTCCGTGCGGCTGTGCGAGATTACCTGAGTTTTTGATCCCCTCATAGGTGAGCGATGCCGTCTTCATATTTAATGGATTAAATATGAGTGATTTTAGTGCATACTGATAGGTTGTATCCGTAATGCTTTCAATAACCGGCTCAATTAAAGAATAGGCTACATTTTGATAACTATGAATGGCTCCTGGTTTTCTGGATAGCTTTATCTTTTTAAGTTCTTGAAATAGCCGATGACGCTTTATTCCATCTTCAATAAGTGTACTATAGGTTTGGTATGGATAACCGGAGGTGTGTGACAGAATATGACTGATGCTAATGCTATCTGCTAGGTTTCCCGGGTTAACTTCGAAATCTGAGATGTATTTGGATATAGGATCCTCCCACTCCCCATTCCCTGTTAATACCTTACCCGTCAAAATGGATGCAAAACCTTTTGAAACAGAAGCAAGACGAAACAATGTCTCCAGGTTTACCGAATCGACTCCTTTGGATGATTTTTTACCAAAAGCCTTGAGGTAGGTGATGCTACTATCAATTACGATGGCCACAGCCGCACCGGGTACGCGATGCCTGGCGAAGCTCTCTCCAAGTTTTTTTTCAAAGTTAGAAACAAACCGCTGCAGCGCCGGATCAATAACAATTGGCTCGAAGGTCTCCTCGCTGGAAGCTGCATCCGACACATCGCTCTGAACACAGCTTATTGCAGCGATGGACAAAAGTATTGTTAAAGCTTTAAAGATCATTCTTTGCACCCTCTACCCAAATTTTGGGCTCAAAACTACCAAATAGAACGAGAAGTCATGGGTTTAAATTGTAGTGTTCGTTTTCAGACACTACATTCCATAATCGGACGATAGATTCTAATATCGGACAGTAAAACGTGTCGTACTGTTATTTAAACTGAATTTACACCTTTGGCATATTTATTGGCAATCAGAGATGAAATTGCAGAAGTAAATCCAATAAGGGCATATGATAAAATTAATAGATGTAGATAAATATGTTGATTCCCGGTTTCAACGGACCTTCATTCTAAAAGGTATTGATTTAACTGTTGAACAAGGAGAATTCTTAACCATAATGGGTCCCAGTGGCGCTGGAAAGTCATCCATTATGAATATAATCGGTATGCTCGATGAACCATCACAAGGTGAATATTACTTCTTTGATGAGCCGGTTCATAAAATGAAAGAGCGAAAGAAGTCTGAAATGCATAAACACTACATTGGATTTATATTTCAGGCATACCATTTGATTGATGAACTCACCGTGTATGAAAACATTGAAACCCCTTTACTCTACAAGGGAGTTAAAAGCGCCCAGCGCAAAAGTATGGTTGCTGAAATGCTCGACCGTTTTCAGATGGTAGCTAAAAAAGATCTGTTCCCAGAGCAGCTTTCAGGGGGACAACAGCAACTGGTAGGCGTGGCGCGTGCCATTATTGGCCAACCTAAACTTCTTCTGGCTGATGAACCTACCGGTAATCTACACTCCGAACAGGGTGAAGAGATAATGGAAATATTCAAAAAGCTAAACGAGGAAGGGATGACCATAATTCAGGTCACACACTCGGAAATAAAAGCGGAGTACGGCAACAGAGTAGTAAGGATGGTGGACGGCGCTGTGCTTTCCGATGTGAAGAAAGAAACAGCATAACTCAAAATAATCTTTAAAGGACATCATGCGGTGCATGGTGTCCTTTTTGGAAAAAGGTCAACAATAAACAACAATGAAAAGGTATTTAATTCTTATCTGTTCTTTAATGGTATCCAGCGCTTATGCGCAAGAGCGAGGACTCTTAACATTTTCAGATGCTGTTAAAATCGCTTTAGAAAACAATGTTATCCTTAAGCGACAGAAAAATCAGCTTTCATCAATTCAGGCACAGAAACTTAATGCGAAGGCCCAGTATTTGCCATCTATAGGTATTCAGGGTAGTGGATCACGAAATGATGGGCAACAGATAGATCCAATAACAGGAAATGGAACAAATATAATTTCAGATAACTTTTCAGGTTCCATCAGCGCCGGATACTCATTGTTCAGCGGTTTTTCAAGGTGGAATAATTTAAAAGCCTCCGATGCCAGTTTCCGTTCTCAGACGGAGCTTGCCGCACGTACTTCCCAGGATGTAATAGCAAATGTCGCGAATCAATTTTTGCAAGTATTACTCGATCAAGAGCTTTTAAAGATTGCAGAGGCGAATTTTGAAAATCAAAATAACATCATGACCCAGATTCAAAGTCAGGTAGATTTGGGTGCAAGACCGGTCGCAGACAAGTATAATCAGGAAGCAATAGTTAAAAACAATGAGGTACAGGTTCTACGGGCAAAAAATGATTTACAGAACGATAAATCCCTACTTTCTCAAATTTTGCAATTAGACCCGTCCCAAAAGTATGAATTAGTCATACCAAACTGGAATGTTGATGAACTTACAAATCTCGACGAGGACTTGGATAAGTTATATGAGATCGCCATGAACAATAGGTCAGATGTTAAACAGCTGGATTATCAAACTGAGTCTGCTCGTTTCAATATGAAATCTGCTGCATCAGGATATTTTCCATCTATCGATCTTTTTGTGAGTTATGGTTCACAATATTTCTCTGTTCAAGATGATCCGGAAGCAGTGTCGTTTAACACTCAATTCTTTGATTTGAATCCTTCTTTAAGCTACGGGTTTAGTTTTAGCATCCCAATTTTTGATAGGTTAAATACCTATTCCAGGCGAACTACTGCAAAAGTCAACTTTCAAAATTCAATGAATGATTTTGACAATGTTAAAAAGACCGCGCTGATCGAAGTTCAACGCGCATACCAAAATTTTCAAAATGCTATTTTGAATTATGAAGCGACTAAAATTCAATTACAATCGGCTGAATTCGCCAATGATACTCAAAAGGAAAGTTATTCGTTAGGAGTCGCCTCCTTAATTGAACTTTCACAGTCCAACCAAATTTATGTTCAGGGCCTTACGGACCTGGCTCAGGCAAAGTACACCCTGCTATTTCAAAACATTCTTTTAAATTATGCATTAGGTACGCTCAAGTTTGAAGATATTCCCTAACACTATTCATAATTTACATTCGTTTTAGCTAGTTTTGCGGTCCCTTTCAAGGAGACAGGGGTTCCGGTTACATTTGACCAGGAGTATTTTAAATCAAAAGCATTACTATTTGCCCGTTGGTAGTGTGTATTAAGGGCGTTTACCAATTATGGCTAAAGAAAAAGCAAGCACAGAGGAAAAAGTAGAAACCCCTGTCACTCAGGAAGAAACTGTGCAGGAAACAACTGAAACTGTAGCAGAGACGACAGATACAGAAAAATCACAAAAGTCCACCGAAAAGGAAGAAGCGCCAAAAGCTGAAGTCGAGGTGGAAGAAGCAGCTCCTATTGAAGAAAAAGTAGAGGCCGTTAAAGAAGCTCCGAAACCGGAGAAAAAAGAAAAAAAACCAGCTCAGGAAGAAGAATTTGATTGGGAAGCCTTTGAAACCAAGGGTTTTGGAGAGGGTTATTCCCAGAAGGAAAGAGACGAAATGGCTGCTGTGTATGAAGATACACTAACCACCATTGAAGAAAAAGAGTTAGTTCAAGGTGTAGTAGTTGGAATAAACTCGCGGGATGTTATTTTAAATATTGGCTTTAAGTCTGACGGACTCGTGCCCATGACGGAGTTTAGAGACATGCCAGACCTAAAAGTAGGTGATGCCGTCGAGGTATTTATAGATGAGCAGGAAAACGCTAATGGCCAGTTGGTATTGTCGAGAAGGAAAGCAAAGATTTTTCAAGCTTGGGATACCATCACCAAAAGCTACGAAAATGATCTTGTTATTGAAGGCTTTGTGAAACGTAGAACTAAGGGTGGTCTTATCGTAGACATTTTTGGTGTTGAAGCCTTTTTACCGGGATCGCAAATTGATGTTAAACCCATCCGTGATTTTGATATTTTCGTGGATAAAGCCATGGAGGTTAAGGTTGTAAAAATCAACTATGCCAATGATAATGTGGTTGTATCTCATAAAGTACTTATCGAAAAGGATCTCGAGCAGCAAAAAACTGAAATCCTAAATAACCTTGAAAAGGGTCAGGTACTTGAAGGTACAATTAAGAATATGACGAACTTCGGCGTATTTATTGACCTTGGAGGTGTAGATGGATTACTTCATATTACAGATATCTCCTGGGGTAGAATAAACCATCCGGTAGAAGTACTTATCCTTGTTGTTACAGTTATAGTAGCAGTTCTTGTCTTTGATGAGGACAAGAAGAGGATTTCTCTTGGTATGAAGCAGTTGACCGAACATCCTTGGGATTCGCTTGCTAAAGATCTTGATATAGGTTCGAAAGTTAAGGGTAAGATCGTGAATGTGGCTGATTACGGTGCATTCTTGGAAATTCAACCAGGCGTTGAAGGATTGATCCATGTATCAGAGATGTCTTGGTCGCAACACTTAAGAAATCCTCAAGATTTCATCAGCATTGGTGATGAACTTGAAGCAGTTGTACTTACCCTGGATAGAGATGAAAGAAAAATGTCCTTGGGTATTAAGCAATTAGCAGACGACCCTTGGACCAAGCAGGATGTGCTTACCAAATACGCGGTAGGTACTAAACACAAAGGTGTGGTTAGAAATCTTACAAACTTTGGATTGTTCATAGAACTGGAAGAAGGTATTGATGGACTGGTTCATGTCTCAGATTTGTCCTGGACCAAGAAAATTAAGCACCCTTCTGAGTTTGTAAAAGTTAACGACGATTTAGAAGTGGTTGTGTTAGAACTAGATGTGGAAAACAGAAGACTGGCGCTAAGTCATAAGCATCTTGAAGAGAACCCATGGGATACTTTCGAAACAGTATTTACCGTTGGTTCTGTTCATAAATGTTCTATACTGTCAATTAATGAAAAGGGAGCTATGCTGGAACTGCCTTATGGAATTGAAGGGTTCTGTACTTCAAAGAACCTTATTAAAGAAGATGAGTCTAAAGTGGAGGCCGGTGAAACGCTAGATTTCAAAGTGCTGGAATTCTCAAAAGACGATAAGCGCATTATTCTTTCGCATAAAGCAGTTTACTCTAAGGTTGAAGAGCAGCCAAAGCAAGCGGTTAAAAAAGCAGCTCCTAAGAAGGTTAAGGCAATAGATAAGATCAACAGTGACTCAGAAAAGTCTACATTAGGTGATCTTGAAGCTTTAAGCGCTTTGAAAGATAAAATGGAGGGAGCAACAAAAGAAGCTAAAGCTCCTAAAAAGAAAGTAACTCCTAAATCTGATTCTTCCTCTAACGGGGAAAAAGAAGTTTAATTCTTTAAGTTTTGAATACTAAGCAGGAGTCTATAAGAGACTCCTGCTTCATAATCTTCCGGCGGTAAAGACTATTTGATCAAAGCCTTATTATTCATAATTTTGATCGACAATTAATGGCGCTGTGGCCGAGTGGCTAGGCAGAGGTCTGCAAAACCTTTTACAGCGGTTCGAATCCGCTCAGCGCCTCATTGAAGAACCAGGATTTTTACATTCTGGTTTTTCTTTTTCATGTACTTCGAATAAAAACCACCGGCTTATAACCAAGCCATTTGCAGATTTACGAATGAATCTGAGGTGTGTAAATATAATTGACTTGACGCCATATTAAGACTTGGATTGAAACCATCTGGTTTTAATGCTTATAATCCTTGAAAAACATAAGCTCGAATAATTTCAAGATCATCTTAAAGAAAAATCCCTGTTGTTCTTTTGGTAGAAAAGACGTAAAAAGATGAGCGTCACATGGCTTTCATCACTTACACGCTTACTTTGGAAAAAACCATCCAGATCTGTCAGCCCGGATAGGTCTTTGAAGTCTTGATGGTTGAGCATTTTAAATCCCATGGCCCAGTTTTCAAAATTTCTCTTATTAATATCTCCTTCTATTAGTATCCTTTGTCTCTGATGTCTTGGGTCGCCGGCTATGGTTTTATAAAGGTTTAGAACAGCTTCTTTTTCCCCTTCAAGTACTTGAAGATATTTACCACCAAGATAAACAAGCATTCCGCTAATTCCCGTTCTCTGATTATTTCGCTGACTGACCTGCGCTATTTCCTTCAAGTCATAGTCGCTCGGTTTCCCATTGGCATAGCTTACGTAAATAAGATAGTACATGACCAATTCTAGACTGTTTGATAGAATTTATTAGAAGACTTTTACAATAACAATGATTAAAATCGTGATGCCTTTTTTATGACCGAGAAAATATTCTTCGCCACTATTTTATGTCCTTCTACATTAGGATGAATACCATCGGCCAGATTGAGGTCTTGGTTCCCGGCAACTCCATCAAGTAAGAAAGGAATGAGCATGGCATCATTAGCTCGGGCCAGATCAGGAAAAATCTCCTGAAACTCTTTAGTATACTCGTTACCTAAATTTGGCGGTACCATCATACCGGCGATAACAAGAGCAACGTCTGGATTTTGTACTTTTACCTTGTCAATGATCTTTTGTAGGTTGCTTTTTGTAGATTCCAACGGTAAGCCTCGGAGTCCATCGTTGGCTCCTAGTTCAAGCACAAATACATCCACAGGCTTTCTTAATATCCAGTCTATCCTAGAAAGCCCTCCGGCAGAAGTTTCACCGCTTAACCCCGCGTTTAATATTTCACAATTCAAACCCTCTTCCTTGAAAGAAGATGCAATCAGCGCTGGAAAGGCTTGTTCTTTTGATAATCCGTAACCGGCGGTTATACTATCGCCAAAAAAAATTATTGTTTTTCTATCTTCCTGAGCGGTAAGGCTTAAAGTAAGTAGTATTGCAGTGAGTAAACCCTTATACATTATGATACCATTTGCATGTCGAAATTAACAATTCATTAAGTGTCATGTCAAACTTTAGGCCATAAATTCGCCTTTTATACAATTTCACTAATCTTTACCTGCTGCTTATGCGTTAGGTAATTGTTTAAACTTAAATTATGTCAAAAATATTGTCGGTTGAGAACCTAACTAAGTCGTTTAAAACCGGTGACCGGTCGCTTACGGTTCTTGATAGTGTTTCCTTTGAAGTGGAAGAGGGGGGCTCCATTTCAATTGTGGGCCCCTCTGGCAGCGGTAAGACGACACTTCTTGGCTTATGCGCCGGATTAGACGTATCTACTAGTGGTTCGGTATCGGTAGTGGGTATAAAGCTCAATGCCTTGGATGAAGATGATCGTGCTTACGTACGGAATCAAAATATTGGTTTCATTTTTCAAAATTTTCAATTGTTACCCATGCTAACGGCCTTGGAGAATGTAACTGTACCCTTAGAGCTAAGGGGTGAAACAGGATTTACTCAAAAAGGCAAAAGCCTGCTGGATAGGGTAGGTCTAGGCGATAGAATGGATCATTACCCTACGCAGCTTTCAGGGGGCGAGCAACAACGTGTAGCTATGGCCAGGGCTTTTATATCCTCGCCTAAGATTCTTTTTGCTGATGAACCCACAGGTAATCTTGATGAGGAGACAGCAGAAATAGTGACTGACTTGCTTTTCAATATTAATAAGGAGGAAAATACTACTTTGGTTTTAGTCACTCATAATTTAGAATTGGCAGAGCATACAGAAAGAATTTTGCAGTTGAAAGGAGGGAAGCTCGTTCAGGATCGTAAATCACGAGTAGCTTCTTAATGGATTACACAATAAAGATCAAAAAGGAAAAGAAGAGCCTGCTTAGAGATAAGTGGGTCTGGAAAATGGCTTGGCGTGATGCCAGGAATAATTTTGGCCGTTTATTCCTGTTTATATCTTCTGTGATCATTGGTATTGCCGCTTTGGTGTCTATCAATTCATTTAATATTAATCTGCAAAGTAGCATAGACGAACAGGCCAAGGACTTACTAGGGGCCGATTTGGTAGTTAATGCGAGTAAACCTTTTGAAGAGGATTTAATGGCCAAGTTTGATTCGGCAAATCATGAAAAGGCAACAGAATTGAATATGGCCTCTATGGTTATGTTCATGACAAGCACTCCTGGAACCCGGCTGGTTCGAATAGTTGCCTTAAAAGGCGACTTCCCCTTTTATGGCGACCTGGAAACTTTACCGGTAAATGCTCCTGAGTTGATGAAGTCGGGTTCTTATGCCATGTTAGATGAGAGTTTGGCTTCTCAATATGATGTAAGCTCGGATGATTCGTTGAAAATAGGGGGGCTAACATTTAAAGTGGCTGGTACGGTGAGCCAAATACCTGGCGGTGGAGGTCTTCAAGCCACTTTCACTCCATCGGTATATATCTCTTTGGCAAACCTGGATTCCACCGGATTAGTACAATACGGAAGTCGGGTCAATTACAAGGAATATTTTAAGACAACATCGCAATCGGAAACCGATGATTTGCTGGAAGACTTGAAGCCGTTGATCCGTCAATATGGTCACTCTTACGAGACTGTTGAAGGCAGAAAGAATAATTTAGGAGATGGATTTGAAAACCTTTACCGTTTTTTTAATCTACTCGCATTTGTAGCGCTTATTCTTGGGTGTATAGGTGTAGCCAGCAGTGTGCATATATACGTAAAAGAGAAAAAGGCTGCCGTAGCAGTATTGCGTTGTGTAGGAGCTTCAGGATGGCAGGCTTTCAACATATTTTTTATTCAAACAGCTATTATAGGCCTTATCGGGAGTGTTCTGGGCGTTGGTATAGGTTTACTTATTCAATTTGTCATTCCTGTCCTATTACAGGAGTTTATACCACTCGACCTTGAACTGAATATTGCTTGGGGAGCAATATTTGAAGGGGTTTTATTGGGCGTAATTATAGCTATACTTTTTTCAGTCCTACCCTTAATAGCTGTTCGATTTGTACCCCCGTTAACCGTACTACGGACCAATTACGAGGCGCTGAAGAGCTTTTCCAAAACCAGGATTCTAATTGTCTCTCTGATTATTCTCTTTCCCCTGGCATTTGCCGCTTACCAGTCAAGGAGTATAACCATTGGTCTATTCTTCTTTTTGGCTCTAATTATTGCTTTCGGATGTCTTTCCCTTGTGGCATGGTCAATCATGTCTCTGGTTAAAAAAAACTTTCCAAGCGGTTGGAGTTTTGTTTGGCGGCAGAGCCTGGCAAATTTGTTCAGACCTAACAATCAAACTTTGGTACTGGTCGTAGTAATCGGGCTGGGTGCGTTCTTGATCTCAACGTTGAATATTGTGCAAAATAGTCTGTTGAACCAAGTTGAATTCATTGGTAAGGAAAATCAATCAAATACGGTTCTTTTTGATATCCAACCGAGTCAAAAAGAAGGGGTGGTCAAGTTGACAGAAGACAATGGGTTGCCTATTCAGCAGCTTGTACCTATAATAACATGTAGATTGGCCAGTGTAAATGGAAAAACGGTTGCCACTATTCAGCAAGACACCTCAGATGCCATCCCAAACTGGGCAATTACCCGTGAATATCGCGTAACTTATCGGGATACTCTTACCGCTTCTGAAGAGCTAATTAATGGTGACCTACAACGTGTCGTTAATGACTCTATCTATGTTACCATATCTGAAGGTATGCAAGAAAACCTTGAGGTTAATGTAGGAGATGAGGTAGTTTTTGATGTCCAAGGGGTAAATATTACCACATACATCGGGGGAGTACGTGAGGTAGACTGGCCGACGGATCCACCTAACTTTATTTTTGTCTTACCTTCAGGAGTACTTGAGGAGGCGCCACAGATTTATGTACTCACAACACGGGTTGATGCCCAAAATAAAGCAAACACCTATCAGCGTGAGTTGGTGACCAGTTTTCCTAATGTATCACTTATTGATTTAAGGCTTATTTTAAGTACAATCGATGAGTTTTTTGATAAAGTATCGTTTGTAATTCAGTTCATGGCCCTGTTTTCCATAATAACAGGATTGGTGGTGCTGACCGGGGCGGTAATTAATAGCAAGTATATACGTCTAAGAGAAAATGTTCTGCTACGAACGATAGGAGCGCTTAAAAAGCAAATACAGCGGATGACGGTTTTAGAGTACGCTTACCTGGGCTTCTTTGCAGGTTTAACAGGTATTGGCTTATCGCTCCTGTCCGGTTGGGCATTGGCCATTTGGTTTTTTGAAATCATATTCTTTCCCGATATTCTCAGCCTGGGAATTATTTGGGCTTCAATTATCTTTTTAACTATACTGGTAGGCTGGCTTAATACGCGCGGTGTTGTGAATAGCTCGCCCTTGGAGGTGCTGCGAAAAGAAACCTAGAAACGGGTTATCTCCATAATTGTTGGATAATTTTAAGGTGTGAAGAAGCTAATCGTAACTTTTCTGGTCTATACATTTGGTTTGTCAAAGCTCCTTGCAGAGCCACCTAAGCTGCATTTTATTGAGAATAAAGGGCAGTGGGGTTCTGAATACTCATTTTCTGCGGAGATTACCGGCGGCAAGTTTTTTTTAGAACCCACCGTGTTTAACTTTTTATTTTATGATACCAAAAGTCATGAGAGGAAACATGGTGTCAAGGACTTTCCTGAAGGTTCCGCAGGTGAGCATCAAAGCGAAAATTTACAAATGCACTTCCTCAAGGTGTCTTTTGAAGGAGCACAAGCTCACCATGTCAGTGGTATTGAACAGCTTCCAACGCACTACAATTATTTTTACGGGAATGATCCCGCGAACTGGATAGGAAAGGCAAAGTCTTTCAACCGTGTTTCAGTCTGCGATCTTTACCAAGGGGTCGATTTGGAGGTCTATTCAAATTCGTATGCAATGAAGTATGATTTGGTTGTCCGTCCATATACCAGCCCCGAGTCAATAAAAATGGCCTACGAAGGTCATGAGTCTATTTATCTCGATCAGGGTAATTTACATATAAAAACATCTGTAAACGAAATTCAAGAATTGCAGCCCTACGCATACCAGATAGTTGCGGGGAAAAAGAAAAAAGTATCATGCTATTTTAAGTTAGTAGATAACAAGGTGAGTTTTGAATTTCCGCTAGGATATGACAAGAGTTTGGAATTGGTAATAGACCCTATTTTAATTTTTTCAACCTATTCCGGATCACCGGCTGATAACTGGGGTAATACCGCTACTTTTGGAGAGAATGGTAAACTGTATTCAGGAGGAATTACCAATCACTTTGGTAATAATAGTGAAGAACGAATATTTCCTGCTACACCGGGTGCTTTTCAGACTACATGGGGAGGCTTATGGGATGTAGCCATATTCAAATATGATTCTGCTGGAACCATGGTAGAGTATGCCACCTATCTGGGAGGGTCTGATGTTGAGGTGCCGCATAGCATCATTATGAATAGGAGGAATGAATTGGTGATCTACGGAACTACAGGTTCCAATGATTTTCCTGTTACCAATGGCGCTTACCAAACTATGTTTATGGGGGGGGCGACCATTCAAACTACTTTTTCAAATCCCTATTCGTCAGGGTCGGATTCATTTATAGCAATTTTAAGTGAAGACGGTAGCGAACTTGTAGCCTCTACGTTTTTTGGGGGAGACAGCAATGATGGTATATCTCCTACGTCAAGCCAATTGACAAAAAATTATGGCGATGAGCATAGGGGAGAGGTATTCTTGGATACAAATGATAACGTTCTTGTTGCGGGTACAACCAGCTCACAAAATCTGTTTGACGACATTGACGTCTCATTTAATAAAATCTATCAAGGAGGCGCCACCGATGGGTTTATAATCGAGCTATCTGACGATTTAACCCATTTGAATTGGGGAGGGTATCTTGGTGGGAGATTGAGCGATGTTGGCTTGGGTACGATATTTTACGCAACAGGCAATGTTTATGTTACGGGTGGTACAAACAGTCCTGATTTTACATTACCAATGAGCGCCGTTGACGGTAGTTATAATGGGGGAATTGACGGGTGGATTGTCAAAGTCTATAATACCGGGGACTCTATCATTACAGTGACCTTTGTTGGAACTGCTCAGTACGATCAATGCTATTTTATTGACCTTGACAGTGATGGAGGTGTTTATGTGTATGGTCAAACCGATGGAGTATTTCCAAACACCACAGGTACGAGTCTGGGTAACGGGCAATTTGTACAAAAGTACGACGCCGACATTTCTTCCACGGTTTTCTCTTTTACATTTGGAGGTTCAAATGGAAACAACCCCAATATATCACCTACGGCATTTCTTGTTAATGATTGCGACAATTTATATCTGGCTGGCTGGGGAAATGATCGTGCGGCTTTTAGAGGAAATAATTATTTAGACCTGACCTCGCAAGGTCTACCTACTACAAGCGATGCACTGAAAACTACTTCTACTGGTCAAGACTTTTACCTGATGGTTATGGACGCTAATGCTTCGAACTTGCTATACGCGACATTTTTAGGTAACGATTCAGCGTTTGTTCATGTAGATGGAGGAACTAGTCGTTTCGATAAGAGTGGAATAGTCTATCATTCTGTTTGTGCGAGTTGTAATGGCAGCTCCACTTTTCCAACCACACCCGGAGCGCACTCCACAGTAAATGCCTCTGGCGGAGGCTGCAATAATGCCTCGTTTAAGTTTGACCTTGCTTCACTAAGAGCGGATTTTATTACTAATACAATAGGGTTTGATAATCCCGGGGTATCTGTTGTATGCTTAGGCGACCCTGTAGTTTTTGAAAACAGAAGTATCGGTGGGCAACAATTTGAATGGGATTTTGGCGATGGGTCTCCCGGGATTACACGTCAGGACACAGCGTTTGTTGTACATAATTATAATAGTATTGGTAATTACACCATTCGCTTAAGAGCATTTGATCCAAATACATGCATTTCCGAAGATTTTGCCTTTAGAACAGTTCAAATAATCGATCCTATTCTTTTTGTAATGGATGACAGAGCTATCTGCTTTGGAGATGAACTAAGACTACAGGCCTCAGGCGCCCAGTCTTATTCATGGATAAGTGAAGACAGTACCTTCACTTCTAATGAGCGCACTCCACTTATTCAGCCCGAGGTCGATACCCGATATTTTGTTACGCTTGGCTCCGGAGGCTGTTTTGAGATAGATACTGTTGACATTAGAGTAATACCAGAGATCGTTGTCGATTTCTCAGTAAGCAGAAAATATGACTGCTGGACAAGGCCAACTATCGAAGTCATTAATAACAACCCGGGGCAAGACGCACAATTCTTGTGGTCATTCGGAGATGGTACAACAAGTCTGGAAGATAATTTTGTCCATAACTATGAAAATGACGGGACCTATATTATTTCACTTTCAGCCCAGAATGAGTTTTGCTTGTTTAATGAGAATTTACAAGTTGACATAACTACCATACGGGTACCCAACATAATTACACCTACAGTTGAGGGAGATAATGACACCTTTATCATTGAGGCTCCGGATAGAGTTGTTTTAAGAGTATATAGCGAATGGGGTAGACTTGTTCTGGAAGATGAGGACTACCAAAACACGTGGGCAGGAGCAGATATATCAGCCGGTGTCTATTACTATGAAGCTCAAATAGAGAACGAAACTACCTGTAAAGGATGGGTGCAGGTCCTTAAATAAACTATGGGACTTTTCCGGGACTAAGCTTCCGGGTAAGTTTTTCGACACTTGTTACCAGCTTCCTTAGTAAGTCATAGTATAGCGCTATACATAGTGTCAAGGTCATCAGCCATATAATGGCAAGGTTGAAATTCAAAGTGTTAAACTTATTACCCAGAATATGCTTTTTTGGAACATAGAATGGTTCTCTGTAATCCAGGAAATGATCAGGTTCCGGGTGTTTATAAATAGGAAATATTATTTGAACGAGTTCATCCTCCGTTTCTACAATACGGTGTTGCTCATTCTTTTTTGTCACGATTTCAGCAATGGCTTCATTTCTATACCGTGATTTAAAAGCTTCAAAAGACCTCTTTTTTTCAGGAGTATCCGTCATCGAGATTACGGTGTGTTCTTTGGCCTGATCAGCTTTATTATATCGATTTGAATAGTAACCTCTGAGGGACTCGAAAAATTCAAAGGTTTTATCGTAAAGGACTGAATCAAAATCGTTGATATTCAGGTTTTCTACCTCAGGGAATTTACCGGTTCCCACTTTTTCTAGTTCTTGTTTTACTTCGTTCCTTACCAGGATTAGACCATCGGCGATTTGTTCTTGGACGGTCTTATCTTTATTTCTAAAATTATTTAATGCAAACTGAAGCTTGGATTCCAGCGTGGGGAAATAATAAATCTTTTTATAGTCTGCCTCGGCCATTACCTGCTCGTAGGTATAAAAGGTATCCTCGTATTCATTATCCTTGAATTGTGCTACCATTGCTGCCTCAAAAGCCCATCTTGAGGCCATTAAATCACCGACTACGGGCACTTTACCTGTTTTGCTTAGATCAGGGTTCAACTTGTCAAATTTTACAACTACTCCACTCAACACCAGCTGTGGTATAAGAAGGATGGGAATGAGTATGTAAATTGTCACCGCAGAATTGAAGGCCGAAGATACATTCAGTCCCATTGTATTTGCCATACAGGATGTGGTAAACAATATCATCCAGTGCTCGATCAACATATCATGTATCTGAAGTATACTGTTTCCAACGAGTACAAAAGTTAAGGTTTGTACTGCTGATAGGCTAAACAAAATAAGTATTTTGGATAGTATATAACTGCTTCTGCTAAGATGGAGGAATGCCTCTCGCTTTAAAATCTTTCTATCGCGGATTATCTCCTCAGCGCTAACCGTAAGCCCCATAAAAAGGGCTACAATAATGCTCATTAAAAAGTAAGCAGGTATGTTTAAGTTATGGCTGAACGAATAGCCCGCATCTACGGTATTATGCGTGTTGTAATACCTTACGATATAGCTTAGTATAAAGGCAAGTACAGGCGCTTCTAATAGATTGATTAATAGATATTGTTTGTTGCTGAGCTTGGAAAATACATCTCTGGCAGCGAATAGTTTGAGCTGCTTAAGTCGGCTGGGAATATTAAGTGTAGAATGAGGAGGTTCGATAACGGTTTTAATAGGCGTTAGTTCTGCTCTTTCCTTATAAAACTGGTTCCAATGCTCCGGTGATATTTTTCTATCATTAGTAAAATTACCATACTCATTAACTACACGAGTTTCAATAATATTAAAGATTTGTTCCGGATTTACATTACCACATTCAGGGCATTCCCCGGTGTCGCTATTTATTAGATTTATAGTTTCTTTGAAATATACAACCGCTTCCACAGGATTACCATAGTAAATTTGATATCCACCTGTATCAAGTATCACCAACTTGTCAAACATTTTGAAAATATCTGACGAAGGCTGATGTATGACAACAAAGATCAATTTACCTTTCAAAGACAGCTCTTTAAGAAGATCCATAATGTTTTCAGAATCTCTTGAGGACAGTCCCGACGTAGGCTCATCAACAAATAAAACACTGGGCTCTCTTAGTAACTCCAGCCCAATGTTGAGTCTTTTACGTTGACCACCGCTAATTGTCTTTTCAAGTGGCGATCCTACTTTCAAATCCCGAGTCTCCGAAAGACCTAAGTTGTCAAGCGTCTTTACCACCAGACTCTCTACTTCCTCGATGTTTAAATGATCGAAACAAAGTCGGGCAGCGTAATATAAATTCTGATATACGGTAAGCTCTTCTATTAATAGGTCATCCTGAGGTACAAAGCCAATAACCCCCTCAACTTTTTCGGGCTCCTTGTGAATGTCAATACCATTAATTAGGACTTGCCCTTCAGTAGGCGCCTCTGTACCATTAAGTACATGTAAAAGAGTGGACTTACCGGCGCCGGACGCTCCCATTAAACCTATGAGCTTACCGGATTCTTCCAGAATGCTCACATCACGAAGGCCTAGCTTACCATTCTTGAAACGAAATGATATATTTTTTGCTTCAAATGTACCGGACTGATCATCTGACCTGGTAATAAACTGGCCTACGACGTCACCAAAATAAATGGGACTCACCTTATCGACTCTGATGGTAGAACCAGTAGCAAACACAGCAATTTTCTCTTTTTTAAGAGCTACTCCATTTAGATAAACGTTTTCATCGCCAAAGTACTTTAGAAAATAGGCGTCGGCCTCACTTAAATGAAGTAAGGCTACAAAACCAGACATACCATCACGTGTCACGTGCTTAACTGATTTTAATTTTTGCTGAGAACCGTCTATTATTAAAACCTCGGGATGATCAAATGAATTTGGTTCTTTACTTATTACGAATGTTTCTATTAATTCAATTTCCTTTTCGGAAATGTTAAAGGATTGCCCTATGGACTTTACGAGTTCTTGCTCTCTATCAGAAATGTGGCCGTCGGCGAGGATTATGCCCACTAACTCCAAAATGATAACTATTTTTTGTTTTTGCGTTAGTTCCTTGTTGATTTCATTACAGATATCAGCTATATGCTTGCGCTCTTCTTCCAGATCACTGACATTGATAATTGTTTCGCAATACAAATCAAATTCGGTCAAGTATCTTTCTACCGAATTTTTATTAAGATGGTCGTTTAAAAAAGCTTTGATCTGCTCTCTTTCCTGTTCAGTGACTGCATCCTCTTTCGCGACAATGGCAAAGAGCTGGATGATGGCCTTTAATAGCGGTTCGCTCATTTAGTATACTTTAAAACTCATAAGATACACCATTATTAAATTAAAAAGGAGCGGTAATTTCCGCTCCTTTCTAATTCTTCCTGAGAATATGCTTATTCAATTATCCTTGACCGGATCTCTGATACCTTTGCTGTTATTTCAGATAGAGTTTGATCTGAGAGAATGAGATCTGCACGATTGTTTTTTATTTGATCTTCGATATTTAAAGATTCGTATTTAGTACTTAGATCTTTAAGGTCCGCGACCAAACCGTTTACAGGTTCCGTTTGTTCAATACTCTCAAGCATGGCCGTCAGATCTTTCACTGATTTTTCCTGTTCCAGAATCACCCTGATCAATGGTGTCAAAACCAGATTTCGACTATCTTCCGGTAGTATGTCTTTTGGGTAGGTTTCTATAAGCTCTGTGGAAATGAAAAGCCCTTCAATAAAACTGCCTGAAATTATAAGAGAAGCCAATTTACTTCTATTGTCATCTTTTAAATATTTATCTGTTTTATTTATGGTTTCGTTAAGTAGATAAGCCAACGAATCTTTACGAGACAAGTTGGCTTCAAAGCGCTTAATAAGTTCGGTATCGAATGAACCTGTAACCCCTAAATTATCTGCTAATTTTTTAGAGGAACTCATGTAGGTGAGCGCTTCTTGTACCTTGTCATATGAAACCAGGTAGCCAACATCCGCTGCAAATACGCCCAGATTCAGCGCGGCCACATCATTTCTTGAGGAGTATCCCTCTGCTTTGTTGTTATCATTGATCAGCGCTTCATTGAACTCCGCACCTGTAGCCTCCAGGAGAAAAGGTATTTCCGATGGAGATGGAATTTCATAAACTACTTCCTGAATGCTTTCTTTTAATTGCTCGTTAGCCTGTGAGAATTCCTCAGAAGAAGCCTCCTCCTCCGTACTTTTAGGACCACATGAGTACATACCCAAAAGAAGGGTCAACGACAACAATCCTGCAAATCTAAACTTCATAGTTTTTTAAGGTTAGTTTTAGAATTTCCAATTTTAATATATTTTTTCGGTGCATGAAAATAATGCTTCATTAATTTCCACCGATAAAATGCTTTCTACCTTTTATTGTTTGACTAGCTCAATATTCAAAACAATATTAACAGTTTCACTCACAATCAGTCCTCCGCTATCCAATACATCGTCCCACTTTAATCCATAATCAAATCGGTTTATTTTCCCCTTAGCGGCAAAACCTGCTTTTTGTTTGCCGTTAATGGATACCAACCCACCAAAGTTGGCTGAGAGTGATATGGGTTTTGTTACATCTCTTATGGTTAAATCACCTTGAATGGTATATGTGCCATCTGCGTTTTTCTTGAAAACCGAGCTTATGAAGCTAATGTTTGGAAAGGTGTTAGCATTGAAAAAATCATCTTCTTTTAAATGTTTGTCCCTTTCTAAATTGTTAGTACTGACGGTGTTGACATCAATTGAGGCATTGATTTTAGCGTTTTGAAAATTTTCTCTTGAGCTAGTCACGCTCCCTGTAAAACCGGTAAACACCCCTGTAACCGAGGACACGGTCATATGAGATACTTCAAATTGCACTGAACTATGGGCAGGATCTACCACCCAGGTAGTCTGACCATACGAGATAAAGCACAACACACTGAACAATACGGATATAGAATAATTTTTCATATTGAATTTTGCTTAAATGGACCTTATTGCCTAAATAATTTAACCAAAATTCTGCTTAAAACCTATACTCTAAATTGACTAGAATTGGCCCTGGCTATCTCCACTACGCTCTATATCGTTGTTACGGATTTTACTCCTGCGTTGGCGTTGCTTGAAGTCCAGCTTACCAAATTTGTAACTAAAATTAATGCCAAAAGATCTGAAAGGTATGAGTGTTTCACTTTCTTGAAAAAAGGTGTCGCCTGAAAGTTCGCTGCCGAATGACTTATTGGGGAAGAACGGTTCCACAATCCGCAATCCAATGCTGCCGCGCTTTTCCCAGATTTGTTTTCGTATACCCATACTAAAGATGGAAAATGAAGGATTCACCCCTTGTAATGTTTGTCTGGGAGCTCTATAGAAACCAAATATATCGATTACCCAATCATTCGGCAGTTTAATATTAGAATTGATATTTCCATTCCAAAGTACGGCTTGGTTGGTAACCCGTTGATCGTCGATAGTACCCGTAGCGTCATATGTGAACAGGTTGATGCCCCCGCGTAATGTCCACACTTTAAGTAGAGTGGCCGATGTAAAAATGTTTGTACCTACCGAGTTTGCTGTTCCCACATTTTGGAATGTCGTTCTACCTACGCCTTCGCTATCTACCAGTAGTACACTTTCTATGATATCCGTAGTTCGTCGATAGAATAGTGAAACATTAATAGACATTTTCTTAACGAAAGTACTGTAAGTAAATTCGTATTGATCGGTAAGCTCTGGCTCTAACGCCGGATTGCCACTGCTGACATTTAGATTATTCAGCCGGTTTTCAAATGGATTTATTACCCTTAAGCTAGGCCGCTGTATTCGCCTTGAATAACTTACTTTTGCACTTGTTGTCCGTCCAAACTTTCTGTTAAAAGTTAAACTCGGTAGAATATTCTCGTAATCGTTAGAAAAGGGTTCAATATCATTATCTCTGAACCTCCCTGCGATTTCGGTGAACTCATATCTAGCGCCTGCAATCAGACCATAGTTTTTACCAATTTTGAAGTTACCACTTGCATAGGCGGCATACACGTTTTGGTCATAGTCAAGAAAATCTGTGCTTTGTTCATCAACCATATTGTTCTCCAAGTATCTGAAGTCACTGGTAACATTCCGGCGCACCATTTTAGCTCCCGATTCTAATTTAAGATTATCGTTTACAGGATGGGTATAATCAATCTGATAGGTAGTTTCAGTATTATCTCCATCATTAAGGCTTCTTTCATCTCTGAATAGACTGGTATCATCGCTTATCAAATCGTTTTGCTTTATTCTAAAGTCTTGATCCTGAACGTTACCATCTATTTTGTAAGAAATGGCTATTTCTCGCCCTTTTTGCTCGGGTACCTTATAGATGTAATCCAAAGACCACTCATATCCGCTGAATAGATTCTCCGTCTCAGTGATTCTATTGTACTCTTGAAAAGCATTATTAGCAGGATCGGAAAAATCCGCAATCACATCATTATCTCGGTTACTGGAAAAACCTCTCAACCGGAATGAACTTGAAAGACTGTGAAATGCATTGAAGTCATAAAATGCTGAGGCTGTAGTAAAAAAACCTAACCGGTCAGACTCATTATCTCCGTTTTCCGTGAGGGTGCGGGTTTCTGCACCCACATCATCGCGCCGTAAAAAATAGGTGGATCCATTTCTTGGAACACTGTAATAAGCGCTACCATTTGCATTAAACCCAAAGCGTCCTTTTCCGGCTGTAATACCCAGTACTCCTCTATTAGATAGGTTACCCGCCGAGAGATTTACGTTTCCGGTAAAACCCTCGACATTAGCCTTTTTAGTAATGATATTGATAATGCCGGCGGTACCTTCGCCATCATACTTTGCAGAAGGTGAGGTTATAACTTCTACGCTTTTTATTTGATCTGCCGGAATGGCCCTTAGCGCATCTCCCGGATTTCCGGCTAACATGCTTGATGGCTTCCCATTTACCAAGATTTGAACATTCTGACTTCCTCTGAGAGAAACGTTACCTTCCAAATCCACACTTAATAAAGGAGCCCTTCGTAGTACATCTGAAGCATCTCCCCCGGCGTTTGCAACGTCTCGTTCGGCATTGTATACGATCTTATCAATCTTGTTCTCTACCAACTCACGTTCTCCTTCAACCACCACTTCGTCAAGTTGCTGCAGGTTGCCAGCCATTGAAACCGTCTCCAGATTCACATCCGGCTTTTTCTCTGTTAAAGTCACCGGAATTGACTTTGCCTCATAGCCGATGAATGAAATCTTCAATTCGTAGTTGCCCACGGGCACATTGGACAATTTGAACCGGCCGTCTTCATCCGTAATAGCCCCGTTAATAGTTTTATTTTTTGCTGGATCAATCAGTGCAACAGAAGCGAACCCTAAAGCCTCTTTAGAGCTGTTGTCAATCAGCTTACCGGCAACTTTACCTTTGATCGATGAAACTGCTCCGCGACTGCCACCATAACTACTGGTGGGTCGTTGTGCATAGGTAATAAGACAACACGCTAATAAGATGATCGTGAGTAAATTATGTTTCATGAGTTCCCCATTGATTCAACAGATGGAACAGACGAGTAGACTTTTGGTTATTGGTATTTATTTCAATGGATAAGCATTAACATAAGTGAGGATCAGAAATGATGAATGGTTTAATTAGTACAACCGTCATATCGACGGCTTTTTTTGTACCAATCGGAACTTAAAAACAATAACAGAGAGATACAAGTCAAAGCTTATACTTGTGGAAACAAAAAAAGGCCCGCAAATAAGGCCTAGAGTTATATTAGACCAATACGAACTGTCTTTGGCAGAGTGAGCGGTAGAACTTATGTTTTATGCCTCAGTTTCACCTGGACCTGACTCAGCGGCAAAACTCTCAAGGTTTGCAATCTCCTGATCAATTGTCCAAAGTCCAATCCCTTCTTCACCAATAATATCAAACAGCTCTACTGCTCTTCGTGCAATGGTTTCTTCCTCCCGCTGTTCAGTAACAAACCACTGTAAGAAATTAAAGGTTGCGAAATCTTTTATTCTGAAACAGTGATCCGCGATGTCATTTATTGACTTAGTAACTTCAATTTCATGGTCAAGAACATCTTCGAACACTTCTCTTAAGGAACTAAAATCGTTCTTTATATTGGTAATTTCAGGTTGAATTGCATGTCCTCCCGCGTCATTGATGTAAGAGAAAAGTTTAAGCATATGCTGACGTTCTTCTTCAGAATGTCGGTATAAAAATTCAGCCGATTTAACATAACCTTTTGTATCGCACCACGACGCCATAGAAAGGTATCTGGCAGAACTTAAGCCTTCCATTAAAATTTGTTGATTAAGTTTCGCTTCGGTTTCTTCTGTAAGCGATCTGTTCGGAGTTACGAATTGCTTGATCATAATAGCGTTATAAAAACCTAAAGTTAATGATGTTAACGATATTAAAAACAACCATAACCCCTCATGGCTAGGGCTCAGATGCTTATTTGCTCTCCAAGCGACCATTTAAGTAATTTTCAACGGAATTAGCTACCTTTTCAGCGATCTCTTGTTGCGCGTCTGTTTCAAGTTTATGAAAGCTTATATTTCTATTCTTTGATTCAAATAGTTTGAAAAAAGCTATCCTTTCCGGTCCTGATTTGTAGATCAAGTCGCCAACAACCGGATATAATTCCTCATAACTGCCATTGTACTCTGCATACCTGATACTGTTTAACTGGTCATGGGTTATTAGATCAGAATGCAGGATTTCACCCCTTTCTGTAGATACAAGTTTTATATTGAGCGCAATAAACAATTTATTGTTCTGGATCAATTCAGAATAAAATACAGGTTCATATTCTATTAACCCACCTATATTCCGCTTTTTGTAAGCCGTTTTTTGGGCTTTACTAGGTGTACCTGCTTCCATATAATAAGTAGTTATATTCAAAAATAGTATTGATTCTGCGCCGGTCAGTTCTCCAACTTCTGCAGCAGTTTGGTCATTTAACAAGCCAGATATTCCTAGTTTTTGCTCATCAATAATAACGGGTAATTCACTTCGTTCAACAAGTTGAATAAAAGGGCTATCATACGCGCTCAGAGCTGCGATTATGGCTTCCCTTAATCTATAATCATAACCGTGAGATTCAATGACGCAGATAGTCATTGTGTACCTTTCTTTGATTCTCTTCATTAGCTTCAGCGCTTCAAAATAGTCAATGTTATCCGGTTGAATTTGAGTTAATAATTGCCATGCTCTTGAGATCTGCCGATGCTCTAGGGCCACCTTAGCTTCCTTTAAAACGGGGGCTTTAAGAATTTCCTGGACCTTTATTTTAGCATCTTTAAAATTTTCGTCGATTTCAATAATTCTGTTGAACAGATCGCCTGCTCTTTCGTAATTACCGTTTTCTATGAATCTTACCGCATTGGTATACCATAGTGATAAAGTACTCTTTTTGTAACTTTCGAGTTCATTGATGTTTGATTCGTTTAACGTGCTTTTTATTCCAAAATACTCGAGTTGCTTTTGATGCCGTTCTATTTGTTTTATGAGCTTCAAAACAGATGCATCACCGTAATTATCTTTCAAAATCAGGAAGTCGCTCAACCATTCATCAGTTAATTTGACGGAGCAACGGATCATTCCATCACGAGTGACCTTCCTGGTAGTATTTTGGTGCATTGCCTCTACATATTTGGCAAAGGATTTCTTATATAGACCCTGGTCTTCTAATTCAGCAGCGTCTTTCAAAAGACGCTTTTGACCAACTCCTGTAATGGAAAACCAAAAGACGCCCATTATCAACAGAATCAAGATTTTCATCGGTCTTGAATTAGCAGTCTATTGATTTTCGAGAAATTCATTCAATTCCTCGACAGACTCGGAGTAGGTGAGGGCGTCATTGAGTTCATAGTAGTTTTCTCTATTTGTACAGTTGGCATAAGCCAGTTTGGCAACTCCCAGCTTACCCTCTTCGTAGGTAAACAGCCCCATGAATCGCTTGATCTGGTTGACAGACATGCAGTGCGTTCTGGCGATTTGCTTAAAGACAGTCATCTTTTCATCTGAAAATGACTTATTCTTTATGGACGATGAAGCCCTGTTAAACCCATCCGATGACATTTTGGTACAGTCCGGAGTCGCAGGTTGCGTAGGAGCATTTTCATATGTTTGCGCAGGTTGCTCCTCAATTTCCGTAAACTGATCGCTGATATTTACGTTCAGGTTTAGACCTGTATCATTGGCGGATATATTTACACCAACATTTGCTGAGTTTGATGTGCTATTTGTTGAAGTAGTAGCTTGAATCGTAGATGTGTTTGTTTGGGTGGAAGCTCCGTTGGTCTGTCTTACCTCAGCCACCCTTACGGTTTGCGTTTCAGTTGCAAGCGGGGCAGAACTCACAGCTCTAAAAATGTATCGACCTTTTTTATTTTTTTTGATGATAGAAGTCATCAGCATATTGGCATCTATCATCATGTTCTGTTTAAGCTCAGGTGCGCCGTCAATATTAAATTTTACTTTAATCTGCACGAAGTCATCGGTGATGCCTTTAGCTATCACCCTTGATTGCGGAGTTGTATTTATTTGATTTCCACTCACGTATAAAGTGAAGTTTTCACCTTCCTCGGTAAAGAACACTAAATTGGATTGTGCAAAAAGCTGCTGTGCGGCAAGAGTGAATAGTAAGGAGTAAATAATCTTTTTCATAGCAAGTATGGTTTTTACAGGGCTAAATACCATAGAATGGTCTGAAGAAGGAATTTTTACACCCCTACAATATCTCTACAATGCGAAAATCAGACGCTTTTCTTCAAAGTTTCTGCAAGATCTCATTGAGATTCTCTGCACTTTCAAGCCCCATTTTTTTTCGCAGCCGGTAGCGGTTCATATCCACACTTTTGGGCGAAATATTTACCACTGAAGCGATGTCTTTTGAAGTAAGATTGATCCTGATCAAAGCGGCAAGGCGTTTTTCAGACATAGAAAGGCCCGGGTATTTGGTTTCTAATCGCTGGAAAAAAGCGTCGTACACATTCTCCACATGCTGGTGAAACTCCTCCCTCTGTTCAGTAATGCTGAAATAGGATTTCACCAGCTCCACAATTTGCTTTAGTTCTTCAGGAAGCTCTTTAGCCCGGCCATTCAGCTTTTTAACTTGTGAGTTAAGTTTTTCCAAAAACTCATTTTTTTCCGTTATCTGCACAGCAAAATTGATGATCTCCTGGTTTTTGTAAGCCAGTTCTTCTTCAATACGATTGGCTTGATCACGACTTAGTTGAGCTTCAATTTCCGCCAGACGTTTTTTATTCATTTGTGTTTTAATGAGTAGGTAGGCCACAATGATGACAAGAGCGGTTCCTACAACTGCAATGGCAATAAGTAATCGCTGGCTTTCAATGGTTTGTTGTCGGATAACTGCATTTTTCCTGAGCATCAAATTATCCTTTTCGCGCTCAGCTAATTTTTGTGAGGCTTCCATCCCCCCGGCTATGCTGGCCTTACTTTCGCTGTAGGTGCTGTCTTGATAGGCCCTTGCTTTCACAAGATAGTTATAAGCGTTTTTCATATCGCCACTAGCCAGATAAGCCTTATGAAGCCTTTCCAATGATAGGGTAATATATGAACTGCTTTTTTCTTGTAAAGCCAGATCGTACCCTTTAAGAGCATAATCAATGGATTTGTTAAAGTCATTTAAGTTAAAATATCCATCAGACAGCAGTAGCAACGACTCTATTATATCCATTACGAAACCGTAATCTTGGAAAATATACAATGATTGCGCAAACAGCTCTATAGCTTTCTTCGTTTGGCGGGATTGCAAATACACTTTCCCAAGGTACCGATCAGTTCGTGCTGAATCATAGTCATCCAGTGCTAATGCTTTAAAGTGATCGATATTTAAACTAGCAGAGTCTATATCGCCGGAATTCAGATAGTCATTAACAAGCATGCTATACGCATGATATTGTAAATCTTTGTTATCATTTTCTAAAGCGATCAATAGCAGTTTTTTGCTGGTAGCCAAAGCCATCTGAAGTTGCTGCGTGAAGTGGTAAAGCTCATTGATATTGAAAAATGCAGGGTAAACTTTGCCGGCCTGGTTAGCCCTGAGGCGTATATCTATGGATTTGTTATAGTATTCTATAGCCTTGTCATAGTTGTTGAATACTTTATATATGATACCAACATTATTGTAGGACTTCCCCAGCTTTTGCCAGGCTTGCAATTTTTCAAAAATGGCCATTGCATCCAAATAGTATTGTAGCGCATTTACCATGTCGCCTTGAGCATAAAAAGTGACGCCAATCGCGTTTAGCGCATCACCTTCCAACAATGTTTGTTTTGTAGTGCGCGCAAAAGCAAGCGCCTTGTCATAGTACTTGCGTGCTTGTGGTATTTTTCCGGACCTTCTACTATAAACTCCGGATTGAAAGATAGATTCAAACACTAAACTATCCAGCCCCAAAGTTTCGTATGTGATAGCAGAAAAATTCAGGTATTTAAGTGAGGAATCTAATTTGCCTGTAAAAAAGAAACCATCTGAGAGTCTATAGGCAAAGTCAGCTCTTATTTTGGTAGTATGCTCTTCATTTGTTACGTGCTCTTTGAGATAGGTAATGGCCTGCTGCTGGTCATGTTTCCAAAGGCTATCATATGTATTGATGATAATGCCTTCAGATTTTTGCCCGTATGTTGCAAAGTGCATAACACCAGTTACCAGCAAGCTGATGAGTTTATTAATGTCCAAAAATTAAGAGGTTGATAACATGCTAAAGGTAAGAATTAGCAGAGAATCATTCAGGCGCTGTAAGAGTTGAATAAGCAAACAAAAAGCCGAAGAACAATTTCCGGCTTTAGTGGGCCCACCTGGGCTCGAACCAGGGACCCTTTGCTTTGTAAGTTTTACCCGAAATATTTAACATAAAGATTATATATGAATTTGTATTTAATTATAAATAGTAATATTATTATTTTTAAACTTAGAATTAAACTAAAATATGCAGATTATGAAAGAGCTATTGCATAGGGCTAAACAGAACGGGAGAAGACGGAAATGGTATAAAATATTTAGGACATTCGGTAGTAATTGAACCTAAACGATATGCCGTAATTAATATGAAAGAAAGTGAGGCCATTCAGAGCTTAGTATCAAAAGAGGAATTGAACGAATACCGCAGCAAGTTCCCTGCACATCTAGATAGTGATGGTTTTATGATCAGGTGACTGGTAAGCGAACTAACTTTTTTCTAGTTGCGAATATTTATCTGTCATTGACACTTTTGAATCGCCTTTGCATTTTACGAGTGCATTAAGCACTTTAAAACACCCACCAGTTTTATGTAATAAACGGATTGGCAGGGAGAGTTTAAGGGCTGGATGGGGACTTTTAAGGTTGAAAAAAGTGTAAACGGTCAAACCTACAAGATCGCTCTGATAAATGTAATATTTTGACCCATTCCCTATCATTATATTGGATAGGCTATGCTTTAATTTAAGTAAATAATCATTTTGGATATTATTAAATTCTATAAAATTACATGTAATATTTCAATAGACTTTTTCTCCCGTTTAATGAAATCTACATTTACTGTTGTTTAATTAAATTGGAATTATGTTGCGCTTTACCTTTTACCTTCCCCTACTTTCATTAGTTAGTATTCTTTCTGGTTTCGGCCAGACCGCAGGTGATACCTACAAACCTAGATTAAACCCTGTTAGTCCCTCGGCTTACGAGTTTATGAAGTATGGAGATATACCGGTGGGCGAATACACAGGTGTACCTAATATATCTATTCCTATTTATACTGTTAAAATGGCAGGTTTAACTATACCTGTAGACTTAACCTATCATGCCGCAGGAGTTCGGGTTTCGGAAGAAGCAAGTTGGGTGGGGTTAGGCTGGAATATCAATGTTGGCGGAAGCATTACGCAGATAGTTAACGGTATGGATGATTTTGGTTACTACCAAAGTCGTTTTGATATAAAACCGTCGGTTTTTGATAATGTGCCGCAGGGCGCCGATGGCAATTGTACGGTAATTATAGCTGGTTACGATGAATTGAGTCATGGTAATGACCCACTTATTCCTTATCAATACCTGAGTGGGTATGAAGACTCTGAACCCGATATTTTTAAGTTCAGCGTTTTGAACTGGAGTGGTGAATTTGTCCTGGATTGGGTAGCCAATAGTTACACGTGTCTCTCAGATAAGAATATTGTAGTTACTCCTTTAAATATTAATCATAATGGGAGACCATCTAGCTTTGAGATAAAAGTTCCTGAAGGGCATAGATTCAGATTCCAACTAAAAGAGGAAACGCTGATAGACCGCCAAGTCACCCGTATCACTCAAAATCCTGATGGTAGACAGCATCCCGGTGGCCCACCCATGGAGCAGGAAGCCAGTTCAAGAACTTACAAGCTTATCCAGATTGTAACTAATGAAGCTGATTACGTCGGGTTTGAATATGTTATGTCTGACGAAGTAGTCAACCTACCTTCTGTGAGTGTGACTAAGGAGTATAATGAAGAAAAGATTCCCGGTACCATAGGACAGGATTGGTTGAATGTGGTCCGTTCGCGATTTCCATATGCTATTGAATATACAAATTATACCAGTACGACTCAAAGGTTGGCCTATGTACATAGAATTACTACCGGGAAGGAAATTATAGAGTTTAATTCGGCGTCCGGGCGTTTGGATTTTGATGGCACCCGACAGCTAAATGAAATCACGGTAAAATCTCCAAATAACGTTATACACTCAAGGCACTTATTTAACTACGGCTATTTTGTGGGCCATGGCG
>CALBPF010000371.1 GCA_937899105.1 uncultured Flammeovirgaceae bacterium
ATTTTGCCACCCCAGTTTTCGCCACATCATTTTTGCGCTACATCATTTTTTGCCATGATTACTTAATTTCTTTGTGAACGGTCATTTTCTTCAAGATGGGATTGTATTTCTTCATCTCAAGTCTATCAGGGGTATTTTTCCTGTTTTTGGTAGTAATATATCTGGAAGTGCCCGGCATACCGCTTTCTTTATGCTCTGTGCATTCCATTATTACCTGAACCCTATTACCTTTTTTAGCCATGATTCTTCTTAATTAATGCTTAAACCAGAATGTTGCCGTTAGCCTTAGCTTTCTTCAAAACAGCAGTTATTCCATTTTTATTTATAGTACGGATCGCTGAGGTAGAAACTTTAAGTGTAATCCACTTATCTTCCTCAGGGATATAAAACCTCTTCTTTTGAAGATTAGGGTAAAACCTTCTCTTCGTCTTGTTATTAGCATGCGATACGTTATTACCTACCCTTGCTCTCTTTCCGGTAATTTGGCAGACTCTTGACATCTCTCTATTAGTTAAAAATAATCGCGTTTCTTTTTTGGGTCTGCAAATATCGTTAAAAGCAATTCAATTATCAAATTGAAATTTGAAATTTCTCATCAGCTATCAAATAGGGAAATCCTTTTGCAGAATAAAATTATTCTGCTGCTGAATCATAGTTTAAATTGAATAGGCCTACATTCCTCTATTTTGCGCTCTGTTCTTAAACCATGTCTGAACAAAATATGTTAAAAATAGGGTCTGAATGGTTAATTTTGGGCTTTCAGACAAACTTAATGATCTAATGGAAGTACTTAGCTCGAGCAAGGAAGCAATAGAATTAGAAAATAAATATGGCGCTTATAACTATCATCCACTGCCGGTGGTACTTGCAAAAGGAGAGGGTGTCTATTTATGGGATGTTGAGGGCAAGAAATATTTTGATTTCCTTTCGGCCTACAGCGCCGTGAACCAGGGACATTGTCATCCACGTATTGTAGATGCGCTAAAGGCACAGGCAGAAAAACTGACATTGACATCCCGGGCATTTCACAATGATGTTCTAGGAAGGTATGAAAAATTTATAGCCGATTTTTTCGGTTACGACAGGATATTGCCAATGAATACAGGCGTTGAAGGAGGCGAAACAGCAGTTAAAATCTGTCGTAAATGGGCTTATGAAGTCAAAGGTTTGCCAGAAAATAAGGCGAAGATATTGTTTGCCAATGGAAACTTTTGGGGACGAACGCTAGCCGCAATATCAACTTCAAATGATCTGGGCAGTTACAATAACTTCGGTCCATTCGTACCTGGTTTTGACCTTATTCCGTATAATGATCTCTCAGCGCTAGAAAAAGCGTTGGATGATCCGAATATAGCCGGTTTTATGGTCGAGCCTATTCAAGGTGAAGCGGGTGTCGTAGTTCCCGATGATGGCTATCTCAAACAAGCTTATACGCTATGCAAGGCTAAAAATGTACTCCTTATTGCAGATGAAGTACAAACAGGTATTGGAAGGACCGGTAAAGTCTTATGCAGCGAATACGATGAAATTAAACCTGATATCTTGATCTTAGGTAAAGCTTTATCTGGCGGAGTTTTCCCGGTTTCAGCCGTGTTAGCAAGCGATGAAATTATGATGACATTAAAACCCGGACAACATGGCTCTACTTTTGGTGGGAATCCACTGGCGTGCAGCGTTGCCATGAGTGCATTGGAGGTACTACGAGACGAAAAATTAACTGAAAATGCATACGATCTAGGTCTGATTTTTAGGAAAAGAATGAACAATATGATTCAAAATACTGAATTAGTCAATAAAGTTCGTGGTAAGGGTCTGTTAAATGCCATAGTAATTAACGACCACCCGGATAGCTCCACAGCCTGGGATATTTGTGTAGCCTTAAAAGACAACGGACTTTTAGCTAAGCCTACTCATGGCAACGTTATACGTTTTGCTCCACCATTGGTTATAACCGAGGATCAATTGCATGAGTGTTGCGATATAATTGAGAGTACAATAGCGGATTACGAAAAAACGCATTAACTTCATCACACTTTCAGTTGGCTACATATGAATACGGGCGGAATTAGTGACAAACAGTGGGCGCTCATTGCTCACCTTGGTACTTTAGCTGGATATATTATTCCTTTAGGTAATATTATCGTTCCATTGGTGGTTTATGTATCTAAAAAGGATGAATCTGAATACATTGGAGAGCATGCAAGAGAATCGTTAAACTTTCAAATTACTTTTACTCTCTTGATTATTGCCGCAGTCATTACAATAGTTCTTATGGTGGGAATATTATTTTTAATTGTTCTACCGATAGTGAACCTTATATTTATAATTTTAGCAGCATTGGCCATTGATAAAGGAGAATTCTATCGTTATCCGTTGGCCATAAAGTTTGTTTAAGATTTTTGGACTATTCATTCAGATCATCCGCTACAGAAAGTGAAAGAAAGATACTTTTGACGACTAATGCTCTTCATCTTTATGTAGATGGCGCCAAGTATTCGACTCCCTATGAAAAGGTAGTAGGTGTATGGTTGAGTACTCCTTCAGGATTTCTAGCAGGAAATACTTATGCCTGTAATCTTAATATAGAAGACGCCAAGCCTATTTACATATCCATTAAGAATTATGACGATGCCGGTAAGCTGATAGAACAGGCAAACCATTATAATTCATTTATAAGAGTGCTACACATCCATCTTTGTAAAAAAAGTAAAGCACATTACTTCTTTGGAGTTAAACCTGCCAGTTATGCTGCCAAGCTAATTGTGCTACTGGCTGTGGTTATGGCTTGCGTTACGAGCTATTTTGTTTTCAACCTTAGTGGCCTTTTAATTTTGCCAGTAGGTGTGGCCCTCATGGTATCGGCTTACACTCTTCTCAGCTTTGGAATAAAGAGCTTTCCGAAGCTTTATGATCCGGATGAAATACCTTTGAGGCTTCTTCCAAATTAAAAACTTGTTTGCTCATGAATATTCGTCCGCGGAGAAATAGGAAAACTGCTGCTATAAGAGCCCTTGTAGAGGAAACAAAAGTATCATGTGATGATTTCATCTTTCCGTTATTTCTTATGGAAGGTGCAAATGAAAAATATGAGATCGATTCGATGCCAGGTATTTATAGGTTAGGGCAAGAACTCATGCTGAGCGAAATAGAGGAATGTCTTAATCTTGGAATTAAGGCATTTGATATTTTCCCTGTAGTAGATGAAAAGCACAAGGATAAAATTGCCTCTAAATCATATGAAAGCAGTTTCTTTTACTTGAGAGCATTAAAAAAAATCAAAAAGACTTTCCCCGAGGCTTGTATCATGACGGACGTTGCCATGGATCCCTATAGTTCCGACGGACATGATGGATTGGTATCTGATACCGGTGAAATAATGAACGACGAAACTCTTGAAATTTTAGGCAGAATGGCATTAGCCCAGGCAGAGACGGGGGTCGACATCATTGGCCCATCAGATATGATGGATGGACGCGTAGGTTATATCCGGGAGGAATTAGACGATAATAATTTCACAGATGTGTCAATCATGTCATATACCGCCAAATATGCCAGTGCATTTTATGGTCCCTTTAGAGATGCTCTTGATTCAGCGCCCAAGAATGGTGATAAAAAAACCTACCAAATGAATCCCGCAAATGTTCGTGAGGCTTTGATTGAAGCAAATCTGGATGTTGATGAAGGAGCTGACTTTCTAATGGTATAACCCGCTCTCGCATATTTGGATATTATCAAAGCGCTTAAAAAAGATTATGACCAGCCAATTGCCGCTTACAATGTAAGTGGAGAATATGCAATGATAACAGCTGCTGCTGAAAAAGGGTGGCTGGATAAAACCGCAGCTATGAATGAAATTCTATTAAGCACGAAGCGGGCAGGTGCAGATATAATCCTAACCTATTTTGCTAAGGAATTTGCCTTGAATGCGAGGGCTTAAGGTTATTTTACACCTTCTCCTGGCGCATACTGTTCAAGGTCAGTTCATACCACCAGGCACGGTAAGGGTGGATTCAATATTTATTGATGTAACCGAAATAACTAATCTGAATTACCTTGAATATCTTCACTATTTAAAACTTGATTCTGCAAAAGAATACTACATAGAAGCCCTTCCTGATACAACGGTTTGGTATAAAATATATGACGACCCCTTGGCATCAGCATTTACCTACGATTATTTCAGAGGAGACGAGTTTAAAAACTTTCCAATTGTTGGAGTCACAAACCAGCAAGCTGAAGCATATTGTCAATGGCGGTCGCAGGCAGTCAATCAAAAGCTTGATTCTCTGCCTTTTAAACTCAGGTACCATCTGCCCTCTCCAAAAGAATGGTATAGCATAGCGCTTTCATCATCTTCTTATCAGGTTACAAGAGATCTGGTAGATCTAAGTAAAATGAAATTTCCTCGATCTGACCTTTTGGAGATTAGGACTAAATCAACAACGGACCTGTCAATACCAAAGCTAAGACGGGAGCTCATCGGCTTCTATGAACGGAATTCTATCTTACTTTTTGAGAACCTCTCTACCAATGAGGAGTTTGAATTCAAAGGCTATTTAGGTATTGGAGCTGGCCCCAAACGATCATTATCAGGTAAAATCATTAATAACATTCGCGGCAATATTAGTGAGCTAACCAGTGAACCGAATATTGCTATGGGCGGCAATTGGACACTGACCTATGAAGAAACTCCTCCTGAAGTCCAGTTTATATATGAAGAACCTAGCGCTTTAATAGGGTTCAGATGTTTGTGTGAAGTGCTAGCCAAGTGACTGACCAATTTCCCTTATCTCAAAATCCTTACCTTGTCCGAATGCTACAATGTCATGTAAATTGTATTCTTCCAAAGTAGATAGATCTTTTAATCGAAAGTTGTCCCTCTCCAGAGACTTAATGATTTCAAACTCATAAACATCTCCGTAGTTAACCAAGCGATACCTCCACCCAACTCGCATGGCATTAAAGGAAAGCCCTTTCATAGGTCGTCCTCTCTTTCGAGCATTAAAATCGACGCTTGTGGCACAATAAAATATTTGTCATCTTCATAAACCACTTCAATGGCCCCTTTTTGTAAGAAAATTGCTAAATCACCTTCTTCTGCCTGCAACGGAATATATTTGATCTGTTCATCTTTGCCTTTCCATAGTTCGTCCTCATCGGAAGGCAATGGCAAGGGGTAACCCGGACCCACTTTTATTACATAACCACTCTGTATCTTTTCTTTTTCCTGAACTCCCGGAGGAAGGAAAAGGCCACTATTTGTTCTATCCGACTGCTTTTTAGGTTTTATTAAAACTCTATCTCCAACTAATATTAGCTTTTTCAACTTCTTATCTGCGGTTATCCTCATATCACCTCATTTTAGGCTACAAATTTAAAGTTATACTATGCATAAGTAGCTAATCAGCACGATCAATTAATTTCTGATCCATTGATTTACTGGCTTTCGCGCCCAGTTCCTTAATCGTTTGAGCCCGGTTAATCAGATTTCCCTTACCCTCATATAGCTTTTTCATTGCCTCTTTATATACTCTCTGAGTACTATCCAGGCTGTTACCGACTTTCACCAAATCATCAGTAAAGGCTACAAATTTGTCGTAAAGATTACCTCCCTGCCGAGCGATCTCCAAAGCATTCTGATTCTGATATTCATTTTTCCAGATATTAGAGATAGTCCTAAGCGTAGCAATGAGGGTTGATGGGCTTACGATGACGATATTCTTTTCATATGCATCATTAAAAAGCTCTCCATCCATTTGAACAGCGAGGCTGAAGGCCGGCTCGATTGGAATAAACATAAGAACAAAATCAAGACCGTCAATACCATATAATTTGTGATAGTTCTTATCGCCAAGCCCTTTTATATGATTTCTCATAGCAAGAATATGAGCTTTAAGGTTAGCTAGTTGCTCGTCTCCATCCGTATTTACATAACGCTCATAAGCGATTAAGGTGACTTTTGAATCCACAATAATATTCTTGTTATCAGGAAGTCGTACAATAACATCTGGCTGATACCTTCTGCCCTCTTCAGTATTATGGGATTCCTGAACAAAATACTCTCTCCCTTTCTCCAGGCCTGACTTTTCTAGTATACTTTCAAGAATGAACTCCCCCCAGTTGCCTTGTGCCTTAGTATCACCCTTAAGCGCTTTAGTAAGATTTTCAGCCTCCTTGCTCATTTGCTGATTTAATTCTCTCAGGCTTTTTAGCTGCTCTCGCAAAGCAGTGCTTTGCTCAAGGCTTTCTTTGCTATTGGTGTCTACTTTTTTCTCGAATTCTGAGATTCTCTCCTTGAGCGGGTTCAGTAATTCAGAAATGTTAACCTTGTTCTGATCTGTAAATTTTTTACTCTTTTCTTCGAAGATCTCATTTGCCAATGCCTTAAATTCTAAGGCAAACTTTTGCTGAAGGTTTTCGAGTTCAGCTTTTTGTTCCCTTAATTTCTCCTGCAGGTTTCGATAATCTGCTTCGGCGCTTGATAGATTACCATTTAGCTGAATTACTGTTTGACGTTCTGTCTCCAGCCTTTGTTTTAGCTCATCAAGATCGGCTTTATATTGTACAACACGTTCTTTCTCAACGATAAGCTCAGTGGCTGATTCGGCGCGGTTCTTCCGATATTTACTACTGGCCACAAACCATGAAGCTACTCCCCCAAGTGCAATTCCCACAATTAAATAAGCTATCTCCATTGGACGGTAAAGATGCCTGAAATTATTGATTCAGGCTAACCAGAAAAGTAAAACCCTTATTTGAGATAGCTCTCTTTGAACTTACCAATATGTTCTGTCTCCCCCAGCAAGATCAAGATATCTCCTTCTGAAATTTGCTTGGTAGAATGTGGGTTGAAAAGAAATCCTTTAAGATCATCTTTAAAGGCAATTACCGTAGCGCCGCTTACATTCCGAATGTCTAAGTCCTTCAGTGTTTTATTCTTGTAGTTATCTTTCAAATCATTATAACTCACCTCTTCAAGTTCTAGTTTCGAACCACCTACACCACTGATAAGGTCAAGAAACTCGATTACGTACGGTTTAGTAATAAGATGGGCCATATGAACACCACCAAGGTAATCCGGCATAACTACATGGGCTGCTCCCGCTCTGTATAACTTTTTTTCTGATGTAACTTCTGTTGCTTTGGCAATGATCTTGATATTAGGGTTGAGCTCTCTTGCCGTAAGTGTAATGAATACATTGTCCGAATCCTCGCGAAGAGCCGTTATTACCGTTGTGGCCCGCTCTATTCCTGCTTCAATTAAGACCTCATCCAGTATGGCATTGCCATTAATAAAGCGTATGTGCTTTTCTTCGGGTACTTCTTCTATGACTTGTCCATCTCGCTCAATAACCACAAAATCTTTTTTTGCGGCAATTAGCTCTCGTACTGCCATCGCTCCATTTTTTCCAAATCCGCAAACGATAATGTGATCATTAAGCTTTTCCATTTCTCTCTTTGAAGTAATATTCTTGAAAATTTTTTGAAGCTCCCCTTCGAATAAATAGGACGAAATTACGGATACAATATAGGCAAAGATGCCCAGATTCATAGTAAAGTAAAATATTGAAAAAACTTTACCAGAGCTGCTTAAAGGCCCTATTTCATTAAAGCCAACGGTAGAAAAAATTTGGATTGACATATACGTGCTATCCAGAAGAGTATACCCCTCTAATAGCATAAAACCAATGGCGCCAATAATTATACTTGCCACAAAAAGAAGTGAAGCAAACACGAGCCTCCTCATGCTGCGATGTAGCAGTACAGTCATGCCTTCAAGATATTGATATTGTTTATTCTATCCAATTTTAATAGCTTTCATCATGCGTATTATTTCGTTGTGGTCAGGTCCTCGAAATGTTTCTACTGCACTAATGTATTCATTCGCTCAAAGACATGATTGTGAAGTGGTAGACGAACCGCTTTACGCCCACTACCTGTCTCACGTGAATGTATATCACCCAGGAAAAAAGGAGATAGTAGCCACGATGGATACCGATGGCTCCCAGGTGATGAAGGAGCAACTTGTGCCAGGTATGAGACCATTGAGATTCCTTAAAAATATGGCCCATCATTGGATGGGTTTAGATGATAGTCTTTTGAATCACTTCACAAATATTTTTCTAATCCGCGACCCCAAAGAAATGCTCCCTTCGCTAATAAATCAAATTACTAATCCTGTCCTTCGGGATACGGCGCTAAAAAGGCAGTGGGAGCTTTATCAAAAGCTTTGTGAGCAAGGTAAACCAACCGCAATAATCGATTCCAGAGAACTATTAATTGACCCGGAAGAAGTATTAAAAAAAGTATGCAGCCAATTAAATATTCTTTTTGATCCGGCTATGCTATCTTGGAAGCCTGGCCCGATTCCTGAAGATGGCGTCTGGGCCAAATATTGGTATTATAATGTCCACAACTCATGTGGGTTTCAAAGCTATAAGCCCAAAGAAGACCCATTTCCAAAAAGGTTAGTTCCGTTACTTCAGCAATGCGAACCATATTACAACTTACTTTTTGATAAATCATTGAAACTATAAAATCATGAGCCCACAGCTTCCAGACTCCCGAAATGAAAACATTCTTATAAATATTGACGGAAATTTATACCCACGTGATGAGGCCAAGATAAGTGTCTTTGATAGCGCTGTTCAAGGAGGAGATGCGGTTTGGGAAGGTATTCGTATATATAACGCGAAAGTGTTTATGCTTGAAGAGCACCTCGATAGAATGATGGATTCAGCAAAGGCTATGGCCTTCGCCCGTATTCCTACTCGCGAGTACATAAAAGAACAAATCTTTAGGACGCTTAGAGCGAATAGCATGTTTGACGAATCACATATCAGGCTCACTCTTACCAGAGGTAAGAAAGTGTCTTCTGGTATGAGTCCTCATTTTAATCAATACGGTTGCACACTTATTGTACTCGCCGAATGGAAGAAACCGGTTTACAATGTAAATGGTATAGCGTTAATTACTTCTTCCATAAGGCGCAATCCACCTCAATGTATCGATTCAAAAATTCACCATAACAATCTTATAAATAATATACTTGCCAAAATAGAGGCTAACTTGGCAGGAGTTGAGGACGCCGTAATGCTAGACTTAGATGGTTTTGTTTCAGAGACCAACGCCACAAATATATTTTTTGTAAAAAATGGGGAAATTAAAACCCCCTTTGCTGATAGCTGCCTGTCTGGTATTACCAGAGGTAATGTAATTAAGATAGCGAAAGAACATCAAGTAAATATATCAGAAAAGAGGATCTCCATCTCTGAAATGTACTCTGCCGACGAAGCATTTGTTACAGGTTCAATGGGTGAACTGACACCTGTGCTTAATATTGACGGTCGATCCATTGGAGATGGTACAACAGGAAATACTACATTGAAATTCATTGCATGGTATAAAAAAATGACGGAAAATGTTGGTATTCAAATTCCGTCAAGTTGATTTCTTTATTAACTTCGATAGGTGAATAGCGACTCTTTAGGATGGCTTAAAAGTGTGCTGACAGAAGCACGTGGTGATGTGTATATGCCGACCAACCAAGTTGAACATGCAGATGAACAAATCTACCACATAGCAGATCCATGGGTGATTTGCAACAAATCGGTAACCTCAAAGAAATCCGCATTCCAAAATGCATGTCGTTTGCATTATGCTAAGACGCTTAATAGCATATATTTGAATTTTGAGGAAAATCAGCTGGACCCCATCGCTTGTTCTCACAAAATTTACAGCTTCCTTAAAATCATTTATCCAGACCTGTCACCATCTATAGGTAACTGGTTTACCCAGAGAACAAACTCTTATTCAGTTACTGAAAAGTTCATATCGAAGCGGATAGCGAAACTATTAATGCCACCTAATCAGAGCGTTTGGTATGGGTTTTACAACAATGCACAACTGTTTCTTGATTTATATCTATTCAGGCTTTTTTGTTTTGCTGAACGCAATGTAGTGGTATCTAATTATTTGAGAGATCAAAAGGATCTTCTCAATTTTTCAATGCTATGTATTATAGCCGGAGCATCTCATGCAAATACAGAGATAGCAAATGAGGAGGTAGTCCTATTCAACCTATTTCTAAAGCGTAATTTTATAAATGAAGAGCATCGAAAAGCGGCAAATGAGTTCATCGAAAACGGCGCCTCACCGGATCAAATAGAGCTACCCGCAAATAATTCCTGGGCTCTCCGAAAGTTTTTTCTTGAACTTGCTATAGCTACCGTATGGTCAGATGGAATTCTTGATGAACAAGAAGAAAAGTTTGTTAAAAACTTCAGCCAATCTTTACAACTATCAGATACCGATGTAATATCAAGCCACATAAGAATAGAATCATTCCTAATTTCACTAATGCCCGACGGATCACAGGACAACAACCAAATTGAGCATTCATTCCTGAAACGGATTAACAAACTGTTGACCGCCTACAATAATGAAATAATTCACCTGTTAAAATCTAACTCTACAGTTTGTCAAGGACTTAAAAGCTCTTCAATTGGCCATCTTAGTGAACAACAGAAAGATCAATTGGCCAAAGACATAATCAAACTTATTCAGCATATGAATATCTTCAGAGGGATAAGTTTTAACAATCTAAATTGGTCTTACTTACGTGTGCTAAAAATTATGCCGAAAGGTGTAATCAAAGAGGTTATTAGCTAGCATGTTCCTCCGCTCTTTTTGGGATTACCAGGGACATCACAATAGAACCTATTAGAGTAGCTATGATTACCGAGAAAGACAACATTATTGGAATATGTATATCAAATATCTCAAGCAACATCTTCGCTCCAATGAAAATAAGAATAAACGACAGTCCCTTTTGAAGCAAGTAGAACTTATCAATAATACCTGCAAGCAAAAAGAATTTAGCCCTCAGACCCAAGACAGCAAATATGTTTGAAGTATAAATTATAAATTCACTTTGCGTGATTGCAAACGCAGCAGGTATAGAATCCACCGCAAAGATTAAATCTGTAGTTTCAATAAGTATGATCACAAGGAATAATGGTGTGAATAATAACTTCCCTTTTTTTCGAATTACAAAACGGCCACCGAAATCCCCTTTAGTTATATTCAAATATTTTCTGGCAAACTTCAGAATTGGGTTCTTGCCAGGGTCTATCTCATCCTCCTCATCTTCAAAAAAGATCTTGATACCAGAATATACTAAGAATACGCCAAAGATATACAGTATCCAATAAAACTGACTGATCAGATATGCCCCAACAAAAATGAAAATAGCCCTAAATAAAAGCGCCCCTAAAATTCCCCAAAATAGGATATTATGGTAATAGGCCTCCTGAACTTTGAAGTACCTTAATATAAGTAGTATGACAAAAATGTTATCAACGGACAATGCATACTCTGTAAGGTAAGCTGAGAAATATGTGAGTGAGGCCTCGGCGCCACCGTTATATGCATAAATCAAATACCCAAAGGCCACAGAAATAACTACCCAAAAAATAGACTGCCAAAGCGCTGATTTAGTGGATATTATATGTGCTTTTTTATTAAAAAGTCCTAAGTCTATAATTAAAAACAGCAAAATTACTGCACCAAAAATGGTGAATAGAACTGTTTCGTTTGAGTTATTCAGAAATGAGCTTAAAAACATACTTCAGGTGCCATAGAAGTAAAAAAGGGCCAGTATCATTCAACTATCGACTGAAATACATTCGGCGCTATTACCAACTAATTCAGGTAAATTTAGCAAAATAATTTAAAGCTTTTGGAATGTAATTTTTTAATCCAATTAAGAGTTTTTTTTTGCAAACCTTTACATGGTTGAATAGTGACTGCAGACGCCGGAAATATGCAAATTCTTTTCAAACGAGGTAAAGCCTTTTGGTAGGAATATAGGAGAGATTTGAATGTCGCCCAGGCAGGATGTGTGTCCGCAGTTTGTGAATTTAAAATATACGTGCATGCCTATTTTTTCACTGGTACACTCCTGACAAAGCGCATACTTAGCGGCCCCTTCATTATTCAGCCCTTTATGAATAAGACCTTTGCTTAAGAATGTTTTAAGCATTCTTTAAACTTTTACTCTGTCCATATTTGGATGCATATGCTTTTCAATATCGGCATGTGCAAGCGCATGGTCACAATTTAGCATGAGTCTTAACACCGGCTTCCTGCATAAAGTACTTTTAAACGAAAACCCTTACAGCCATCCCTTGTAAAAGGAATCAAATCAAGCCACCTGAAATTGAAGCTTAAGCAAGTGATTGTAAATACCTTGCTCATTAGAAGTTAGTTCATCGTGCGCTCCCACTTCGGCAATAGTACCCTTCTGGATTACAGCTATTTTATCGGCTTTTCTAATCGTAGCTAATCGATGCGCTATAATAATTGTAGTTCTATTTTTCATTAATTCTTCAATAGCCGACTGTACCAACATCTCTGATTCAGTGTCAAGTGCGCTGGTGGCTTCATCTAATATAAGAATTTTTGGGTCTTTTAATATCGCTCGGGCTATTGCTATACGTTGACGTTGACCCCCTGATAATTTGATGCCACGCTCCCCAACTAACGTGTCATATCCATTCGGAAATGATTCTATAAATTCAGAAGCATTGGCTTTTTTTGCTGCTTCCAGCGCCGCCTCGCGAGTTGCGTTAGGCTTGCCATAAATTATATTATCGTAAATACTGCCTCCAAAGAGTATGACCTCTTGAGGAACGATACCAATCTGTTTTCTAAAATTGTATAGATTGTAATCTTCAATATTTTTATCTCCTACGGTAATTCTTCCATGCGTGTAAGGATAATATCTCATCAATAGCTGAACAATCGTAGACTTACCGGCCCCACTTGGACCAACCAATGCCAGTTTTTGACCTGATGGTATGCTAAGCGCAATGCTATTCAACACGCTGACTTCAGGCCTTGACGGATAAGAGAAAGAAACATTAGTGAAGCGGATATCACCGTTTAATGGCAGTTCTTCCTCTTCTACTAATCCTGATTCGTGCGCTTCATCTATAATTTCCAATACGCGTTCACTAGCTCCTATGGCGCGTTGAAGTTGGCCATAAATATCACCCAAGCCGGCTATAGAACCTCCTATGAAAGTTGTGTAAAGAATAAATGAAAGTAGATCTCCAACGGTTAATGCACCCGACTGAACCAAGATGGCCCCATACCACATTACACCTACAATCCCTCCAAAAAGCGCTAAAATGATGAATGATATAAAAGCGCCTCGGTAGGTCGCCGTTTTCAGCGCCACGTCTATCACATGATTAAGCGATCTGGCGTATCTAAATGTTTCCAGCTTTTCATTTGTAAATGCCTTAACTACACTAATAGTCTGTAATGTTTCTTCTACAATAACATTAGCCTGGGCCAAATTATCTTGTGTATTCTTAGATAGCTTACGGATATATTTTCCGAATACTAAGGCAGCTATGACCAAAACTGGGAAGGTGCATAGCATAAACAGGGTCAGCTTAGGAGTAATAAAAAATATAATGGCTGTACCTATAACAAGGGTGGCTAGCTGACGAAAAACTTCAGCCAGTGTAGTTGAAAATGTATCCTGAAGCATGGAAACATCAGATGTTATTCGACTGGTCAGCTCCCCAACACGTCTGGCATCAAAAAATGATAGCGGTAATAAGAGTATATTCGAAAATACCGCCTTTCGAACATCTGCCATAGAACGCTCGCTGACTTGAGCAAATAAGTAAACGCGTAAAAATGAAAAAACGCTTTGAATAAGTAGCACTGCTATCAGGGCTATCGTCAGCTGATTAATAGTACCCAATAACCATAATTTTCCTGAAGCCACGTCAACTAATTTCCCAGCTAAATAAGGAAAGGAAAGAAGTATAACGCTGCCAAAAATCAGGCATATCATACCCATTATAAACCTCGTTTTATATGGTACGATGAAGCGAAAAATGCCCAGAAGCTTTTTAAAATTCGATTTGTTTAAGGACCTTTTTTCAGAATCCTTCAATTGCTCTCGTCTCTTTGCCATTCAAAATCCTTTCTTGGCTGCAAATCTATTAGATATACAACTTATGAGTATAGAAACATGTTTAAAATCGCAGAATCTTGTTCGCTATCAGAAGTTCACATTATGAATTTTTAAATTAACTTTAGTTATCTACAAATACCATGTTATGGGCGTCTTTGAGCGCATTCTTGTTGGAATAGATCTATCTAAAATTGACGAAACGCAATAAGATATACCACTTTGCTGGTAGGCGCTTTTGGCGTTGATACTGTCTACAGCCAAGTCATTAGAAGTTCCTGATGAACTTTTGGAAAAGTACCCTGACCTTATTCCGCCACTGGATGAGACCATAGAAAATCAAATAGAGAGTTTGGTAGACCAGTATTTAGAGAACAAGATTCAAGTTAAAATTATTGTAAAAGACCGAACACAAAATCCCTCGCAGGTCAGATATCAAAGAAATAGATCTAACGGTACCGAGTAGAAAACACAATCTTAAGGGTAGCGGCCTGCTGCCGGGTCAGTTGACAAGAGTTGGCCATTGCTCTGTGCTTATAGTACCGGAGTTTGCATAACCTAAGATTTCAGCCTTTATATTCTATTTTTTAGTCATACATGTCAAAACCCAAAAGGATAGACGGACGATTAAACCTTTTATTTCGGGCAACATTAATCAAATCGTTGGCGCTGCTAAAGCTGTAATTAATGAAATGGCGAAAAAAACAGATATCGAAGTCAAAGGGTATCCAACCACGAAGCAGCTTGAACAAATATGTGAGCAAATAGGTATGAATGAGGAAGTGGCTTTATTATTTCTTAGGGGTGATTGATGCCGGCGTTAATACTAAATGACACCTCATCTTGAAGCGTCATTTTCTGAATTCCTTTTATCTCATAGCCGTTAAGGATAATACTGTCGTTTATATCTTCAAAATGAAGAGTCAAATCACGCTGGCTCTTGTAGATCGGATTATTTTCCTGCCATCTGGCCTCGATCTTGCGCAAGTCAGCTACATGGTCAAGAAAGTAAAGCCTTAAATACTTAACTTCTGCCTCATCATTAGTGGTTGTAAAAGTTCTTATGGTAAGATTACTAAACCTATCCTCAGTATCTTCGATTTGATACTGACCGCGCCATTGCGGTTTGTTAATGTCTATCCGTTCAAATATCCTTAATTCGTTTTTCCATTGCGAACTATCAGGTACTATATCTGCTTTAGCCGTATCCGAACCAAAGATCGCTACTTTGGACAAGGTTGCCCTTTTTAATTCCAACAGCTGGAATTGCTCATGAATTAGACCGGTAACATCAAAATATTCATCAATCACTTTTTGCTCGACACTTTGGCAGGATACTAAAAGTATGAAGGATAGAAAAACGGATATTCTCATGAAACCAGCACATTACCTGTCATAGTAGCGGGGATCTCCAGCCCCATAAATTTCAGAATGGTGGGCGCCAAATCTCCGAGTTTCCCGTCGGCCACGTTCCCTTCGAAATCTCTATCTACTATAATACAGGGTACCAGGTTTGTGGTATGAGCTGTATTCGGACTGCCATCCAGGTTGATCATAATATCTGAGTTACCGTGATCGGCTATGATGATTGTAAGATAGCCATTATCCAGAGCAGCAGATACTACTTCTTTGGCACAGGTATCTACTGTTTCACAAGCCTTCATAGCTGCTTCGAAAACTCCCGTATGTCCGACCATATCGGGATTGGCGAAATTTAAGCATGTAAAGTCGGGCCAGTTAGCCTCTAATTCCGGAATTATTTTATCTCGGATGTCAGCTGCACTCATCTCAGGTTGGAGATCATAGGTAGCTACTTTAGGAGAGGGACACAGCAGTCTTTTTTCATTTTCAAACTCCTCTTCTCTGCCTCCGGAAAAGAAGAACGTGACATGAGGATATTTCTCAGTTTCAGCGATTCTTATCTGGTTCTTTCCAGCGCTTGCAAGTACTTCACCAAGGGTGTCATTAAGGTTATCTTTTTCAAAGATCACGTCTACACCAGTAAAAGTATCGTCATACTTTGCCATTGTTATGTAGTACAAATCAAGTTTTTGCATATTTTGCTCTGGAAAATCTTGCTGGGTAAGGGCAGTAGTAATTTGTCTACCTCTGTCTGTCCTGAAATTGAAGCAGATCACAATATCTCCATCCTCAATTCTCGCCAACGGTTCGCCTTGTTCATTGGTCGCTAGTATTGGCTTAATGAATTCATCAGTCACATCTTCATCATAGCTCTTTTGAACAGCTTCCTTGATATTTTGGGTTTTGGCGCCCTCATTATTGACTAGAAGATCATAAGCAAGCTTTACACGTTCCCACCGCTTATCTCTGTCCATAGCATAATATCTTCCAATTACCGAAGCAATTCTACCTGTAGTTTGCCTGGCATGATCTTCAACTTCTTGTAAAAAACCTAGCCCGCTATTTGGGTCTGTATCACGCCCATCCGTGAACGCGTGAATATAAACTTCCTCTAAACCGTAATCTGCGGCTATGGTGCATAATCCCTTTAAATGATTGACATGTGAATGGACTCCACCATCCGAAACAAGGCCAATGAAATGTATCTTTTTGTTTTCAGTTTTTGCCTTTGTAAATGCTGCTTTAACTACAGGATTATTGTTAATCGTTTTTTCTTCAAAAGCTTTATTGATCTTAACCAGGTCTTGATATACTACTCTACCGGCGCCAATATTCATATGCCCCACTTCAGAATTACCCATTTGTCCTTCAGGAAGACCCACAGCCAGACCGGAAGCTTCCAGTTTGCTATTCGGATATTTCGAATAAAGAGAATCAATAAATGGTGTATCCGCCTTAAAAATGGCTGAAACTTCATCGTTTAAACCTATTCCCCATCCATCAAGGATCATTAATAGCACTTTCTTATTCATGGTAGTAGAATTTAAGAATTGCAAACAACGGGAATTTTAAGTGGGAATTCAATTGATTCCCTAAGCTATGTTTTACTTAAGAAAACAATTCTCTTCTTGTCCGATCTAACAATGGATTTATAAAAATCTCTAAGCATTTTATAGCTTTCTGGCGGATAACTACCTTTAAACATTATTAGTTTTCTAATGTAGGTTACACGGCCTTCTTCTGCTATTATTTCTGACTCATATTCACCAAACTCTGATTCAATTAAAATTCTATCGAACGGTGATTCTAAATACCAGTCACTAGGAATATTATATATAATGGAATCTACATCATAGAAGGAACTTTTATGGTCAATGGGTAGCTCACGCTTATTTGCCCTAGGGGGTAGATATGTGAATCTGTTCATCATATTTGGTGAAATAAAGAATCTATCTCCCGTCTTTGACGCCAGGTTTTTTATATTCAAGTCAAGAGATACTTTAGCATAAGGTATTCGATTTTTTTCGAAACCGTAGTCAAAATTCAGCAGATCATAAGATGGAATATCCGTATTTTTATATATCCAATTTTCAACATCCTTTCTACCACGATTTAAATAAAAACTCAATCCTCCATTCTCATATTGTACGCCCTTATATAATGTATTAATAGTACACCTGGCTTCATTCGCACTATTAATATCAATAGTGGCCGACCTTATTTGTGCATTTTCCTTACTAGAAAGGGAGGGCGTTTTCACAAGTACTCCTCCATTTTCAGTTACCATTAATGCATGGCGATCTCCTGTAAATGAACCTAAATAGCCAAATGGATTGGTCTGATTCGTGCATTCTAACCAAATCGTATCTGCTTCCTGAGGTACCGCTAAAATGACATGGTTAAACTGCCTACTAGGAAAGTCCGTGACTAACGGAATAGCATTTTCTCCGGCTCTTATCAAAGTATAATAAGATTTAATACCTATGGACTTTAATAAACTATAAGTAAAATTAGAGAGCGCTTTACAATCTCCGTATCCGTTACTTTCAACATAAGAAGCACTAAATGGCTGCCATCCACCAATGCCTAATTGAATGCTTACATATCTCGTATTTTCTTGAATGTACTCATAAACTGCTTTAATCTTATCTACTTCATTTGACTTATCAGCGGTAATACGTTGTATTTCATTTGATAATTCATCTGATATAATATCGAGTCCATCGTTCAATGAAAGTTGCCATTTACCAATGCTCTCCCAAGTACTTGCATCTCCCTCGTATCCTCCGAATACAAATTCATTAGGACTAGTAATCAGATAAGGCTTTTTATTATTCCAATATGGAGCAAAAGGTTCGTTTTTCTCAGGTAAATAATTGGATATCTCCCAGGTGAACACTTTTCGACCTTCTAGTTCCTCTAAGGTACGTTTATCTGATAAGTTAAATTCCTTAAACCTAAACTCCAGTTCTGATGGAGTACTAATGATCAACTTCGAATTCTGCACGCTAACATTCGTGCGCCTGGCAGGGTTCCAAGTTGGGTAAAATATTGACCCTTCATCATTAAGCTCATATGCAACTTCAATGGTGTAAGGGTATACATCATATTTCAAAGTTGCCTGATTCGCCCTATTGTCAGAATAGAATTGATCGTTCATGCTAACATCGCTGATATCACTTTTCCTTAAGCTTTTTACCAACTTCCCATTAGCATCATAAATATGCGCTTTCAGAGTTTTTATTATTCCAGGCTTCCCTTCATAGCCTACATATATATCTGACAAGTAAGAAGCTCTACCATTCAATACAGTGATAGCATAGTGCACTTTATTTGTAATTGAGTTTTTGTTATTAACAATAAATTCATCAGTTGCCAATCTAACTACTGCATCAATACCACCTGCACGTAAGCTATCAGGAATGTTTGAAGTATTAAATTGGTTCTGACTTAGTCCAATTTGAAATATCATTAAGGACAACAAAAACGAGATATGTTTTATCATGTCATTACTTTTTCTTAATGACAATTAGCTCTTGTTTCTTAGCAATAGCTTGATCATAAAAAGCTCTTAAATAAGGATATTCATCCGGAATAAATAAGCTCTTATTTATTGAAAACACGCTGACGATATTTATTTTGTTACCAATTAAGCTTGCCTGGTAGACGAACTTCCCCGCGTTGTTTGGGAGAGCAATAACTTTGGGTTTTGGTACTTCAACCCCCTCATATGAATCGCCAAGTTCAAGTGAAACAACATATTTTTTTTCAAAAGGATAACTGAAATAAATAGGAAAATTTCGAGTTTCACTTTTAAATGGATTCTCATATAAGTCATCAAATAAGAATGGTTGGAAATAGATGGTTTCGGCATCCTCATCAATGCCCTCAAGATCAATTTCTACCTTAAATGGATCATTTAGATTTTTATCATTTTTGACTGTCGGTGTGGCTACTTCAAAAGAAGAGTTATTAGTAAAACGTTGGTTGTACTCGTCTGAATTCTTAAAGTATTCGCTACGTTGACTTTCTGCTTCATATCCACCATAACTAAACGTAATATGTCCGCCTAACAACCCTTCTTCATTAAGTTCGAGATTTGCATTCATGGACTTAGACGTTTTACCTATATATTTGTTGATGTTAATCCAGCCTGAGTTGGTTTTGGAAACAACCCATCCACTACCATTTAGACATCTTCTAGGCAACTGTCCCATAGGAAGAGATTTGCTAGTGGCATCCAATAAAATGAATTTGTCGTCTGGTAGATAAGCCTTGCAAATCACATAATTAAACTGGTCTGCCTTAGCAAAGTATTGATTAACCAAACCGTGACTACGCGTACTTAATAATACAGGTTCCGCCCTCATACCAGATTTATTAAGCATGGAAATTAAGGTAAGGTTTACCTCCGAAACGCTTCCTTTACCGGCGTCGTATGGTTTTTTCAAATTGAATTCTACATACTTTCTATAAAATCCATTCCAGCTCATTTTGCTTTGAACGTGGGTATATACACTTGCGATTTTTTTTGTCACGTCTTCTGAACTCAGATCCAATTTTTCTAATTCTCTTTTCAAAAAACTAGACCCCTCTATCTGCCGACCAAAATATTCATTTTCAAGAAATTTCTCATTTAATTCAGGCCAAGACTCCATATAAGTTTTAGCCGCCTGTTGCGGAAATTGGGTACGCTCTAATTCAAACCCTATTTTCGTAATATAGTTGCTTGGAGCGCTCATAAAAGGTTCCTTAGAAATGGCAGAGACGTTTCGTGCTATCCACTGCTCATCATTCAAGGTGTAACCAATATTATCGCTTTGCAAAGTATTTCCTGCCTGATATACATTGGATTTAGCTTCAGATACAAGCGTGATGGATGAGCTTGAAGTACTCCTATTTATTTCCAAGGGGTGGTAGCCTTTACTCAATTTTTGATAATAAAAGTACTCTGGAATTCGCACATTATATTCGCTGTAAACCGTGGGGATGAAGTCTTGGAATGTCCAGCTCTGCAAGTTAAATATGAAATCAGAAGTTAGTTCATAGGAGTACTCAATTACCGATCCCTCTACCACATTAGGCAGTGTAAATTTTACCTTAGTCCAATTCTTGCTAACTTCCTCTTCAATGATATCTTTTTTATCAAACTTTATTTTTTGAACCTTACCATTGTTGATATTGTAAGTATACGCCTTTAAGGAGTTTACTTCTTCCTTCCCGCCATTACTTCGATATATCGGTATTTCGACTGTAGCATATTTATAACCATCACTTCGAATGATCTTTACACGCTTTTGTCGTTCGAAAACCAAACGAAAACCTTCTGAATTTATATACTGGAATCTTGTTAGTCCAAAATCGAACAGCACAACTGCCTCAGCATTGGAGTCTAAAGGATGTATCTTTGCTTTGACAGTATGGAAGTCAATGTCTCCAAATTTTTTTGGAGGTTTCTGTGCATAGCAGACCAAATTGCCTACAATTAATATACTAATTAATAACGTCTTTATTTTCAAAACCATCCTAAGAAAATGCCTTATTCTAATAATTTAATTAACTGTCCAAGTAAGGAGATAAAATGATTTTTTGCAAATTGACTCGTAATAATTTATTCTACATTTGACTATCTGATAGTTTAAATTCGCAGATGGCTAAAACAAAAACCTCTTTCTTCTGCCAAAACTGCGGCTATGAATCGGCCAAGTGGCTTGGGAAGTGTCCCTCGTGTGCAAAATGGAATACATTTGTTGAAGAAAAAATTCAATCATCTCCTATCAAAAATGAATGGAGAGATGCTCCAAAAACCAACTCAAAGCCTACACTTATAACAGAAGTAAAGGCGAGTACGCACCAAAGAATTGCAAGCAACAACACAGAATTAGACCGTGTTCTCGGTGGAGGGATTGTGCCAGGCGCTGTTGTGCTTCTCGCTGGTGAGCCAGGTATCGGCAAATCGACCTTGATGCTTCAAGTGGCTTTATCTGTTCCTTTGAAGGTATTGTATGTGTCCGGAGAGGAAAGTGGGGAGCAGATTAAAATGCGAGCCGACCGAATGGAGGTCAAAAAGAAAAATGATCATTGCTTCATTTTAGCTGAAACTGCTACTGAGACTATATTCAATCAAATTAAGCAGTTGAATCCTGATTTGGTAGTAATAGACTCTGTGCAAACCTTGCATTCTGCACAGGTGGACTCCGCAGCGGGTAGCGTTTCCCAGGTGAAGCAGTGCACAGCAGAGTTAATAAAATTTGCCAAGGAAACTGCTACACCAACTTTCCTTGTGGGCCATATTACTAAAGAGGGGGCAATAGCCGGTCCAAAAGTTCTTGAGCATATGGTAGACACCGTTTTACAATTTGAAGGGGACAGACATTTGACTTACAGAATAGTCAGAACCACTAAAAACAGATTTGGCTCCACTTCAGAACTCGGTATTTATGAAATGTCCGGCACCGGTTTGAGAGAAGTGACTAATCCGTCTGAGATTTTGATTTCGCAAAAAGATTCGGACATAAGCGGTGTGACCATTGGTGCGACTGTGGAAGGTAATCGACCCTTACTGATAGAAATACAGGCTTTAGTAAGTAACGCCGCATATGGCACGCCACAGCGTACATCCACAGGCTTTGATGGACGGAGACTTAACATGCTGTTGGCAGTACTTGAGAAGAGATGCGGGTTTAGGCTTGCGCTTCAAGATGTATTTCTAAACATGGCGGGAGGTATTAAAGTGGAAGACCCTGCTATTGACCTTGCGGTATGCGCTGCGGTAATTAGTTCATTAGAAGAGATTACAATTTCTGAAAAAGCATGCTTTGCTGCGGAAATAGGTCTGGGAGGAGAGCTCCGAGCAGTAAATAGAATTGAATCTCGTATTACTGAGGCTGAGAAACTTGGCTTTAATGAGATTTACATTTCCAAATACGGTATGAAAGGCATAGACTTGAACAAATTTGAAATTCAAGTCAAGCCGTTTTCAAGACTTCAACAAGTGTTCGCTGATTTGTTTGGTTGAGAGATTCTTACGCTCACTCCTTAATAAATATAAAGGGAACCATCCCTGATATGCTTAGTATATAACTTCCAGGTTTTAGATCGTTTAAAACCATTTGATCACTTTGTAAATAGTATTCAGATTTTAAAGAACCATCTAGTGCTATAATTTGAATAAATTGGTCTATAAAATCAGCAGATTTTAAAATTCCTTGTGTTGGATTTGGATAGGGCAATTGACGGAAAGATTGATCAGGTAGCGATAGTACCAAATTGTCTTCTATCGACACTGTATAGACAAGAAAAACATATTGTTGTTCGACGCTATTTGAGGGAACTCGAACATTAACTCCTACAACATATGGATTTTTTCTAGCTATATCTTCCCTGGAGTTAATGAAGATGGCTAAATCGAAAGTTTCATCGTTCATATTGATTTCATAGTCAAAAGTTTCCGTTCCAAAGCCAGCCAATTCCGAAACTATACTAAAGTCGACCTGATCATCGTTCGCCTGAATCGTAAAATTTATAGTTTCAGAAGTTCCGGGCGGTATTTGTAGTGCTCTATTTTCATCAAATTTAGAATCCTCTGATACAATAATACCTCCTTCAGAGTCTACCAAAAGAACTTGGAAATCAATAATCATACTACCTATTCGGGAAAAACTATCCTCAGATGTCTGTTCGAATTGTATTACTTCAACGGCGAATGTATATTCTCCCAGATTATTCTGATCTATAGCAGGCCATGTAAGTAAACCGCTTAGAGGATTTAACTTAACTCCTTCTGGAACATAATACCCAGGAACACTTTCTAATACATTGGCAAGAGGAGCAACCAGCTCATATCTCAATTTGTAATCATTAGAATCAACTGCACTGAGCGATTGGAAAAAATCAATACCAAAACTTGCATCCAGAATCGGATCAAACAGTAGACCGGGTGCAGAAACATTAGTATTACTTGAATTTAACAAAAAGGTCGTCTTAAGACTAAAAGTTACGTTTACCGATCTATCAATATTGACTATGCCTTCGTTTCTATTTGGCTCTGTGTACGATAATACAATGAGTCCTTCTTTCCTGAAATCATGAATTAAGCTAAAACTAGAAACAGCGAGACCTTCACGATCTAATTCACTAATGCTTTTGGTAGTGAGAAAACCGTCTTCTCCCAAAAAGGTTTGGGTATTGGCGGAAACTACAGGCACAACAAACGGCTCACTATCATCTCCAAAATCTAAAACACCCTCACCAAACAATACTTCTGAAGTAGTATTTGTATAGGCCGTTATTGTAATTTCGAACTTACTTCCTTGTATTTGACGATAAGAAATATATCCCGCCCTTAAATGTGTAGCGTGCGTAATAGTGCTCAGGAGACAGACAAAAATTATACTCAATACTATTCGCATTCAGCAAATCTATCCATTTGATCATATCCCACCTATATGAATCACCTGAATATTCACACTTTTTCAAAATAGTCAGTTTTAAACTACTTCAAAGATCCCGAACAGCATTCTACCCGTACAAATTCGTTCAATTGGCATACTATAATGAGCTTCGAAAACCACGATAAAATCCAAAGTTCATTCAGGACGCTTGACCTTCAATTGATATTAATAGCCTGGCCTTAGATTAATAGTGAACGTACTTAATTTTAAATCAGAATTAGGTTTTTACAATTCAAGAATTAAAGTGATAAGAATTTGGCTCTTGCGTCTTCATTTTCTTGTAAACAATTGCAATGGCATTAACGGAAAACGTTAACAAGTATCCCAGATTCAGTAGAATATGATTTATTTCAAAAAACCCTTGGTACGACAGGAGATCGTAAAACCAGACCAAAATAAGAAGGAGGGCACCTGAAGTACTGAAAAACGCCCCTCTCCTGCCGTTGACAACTGCGTTTAGCAACACACCGATCACATAAATCATAACAAGACCAGCGAACACTAAAAATGGAACAAGCATGTAAGATACAACTATCGTATTTACTACTATTGTTGCCAGAACAAAGAATATCGAAACCACGGCTACAATGTTCCTGAAAACCTTATTTGCCTCTCCAGGATAACTTTTTGCGATAAAAAAAGTACCAAAAATAACAGCTATATGCAGGGTAGCATATTCGATCTTCATGGCTAGGGTCCAATCAAAATCCCCAAAATAGAAATTTATCAGGTACAAGTCACTAAAGAAGGAACGCAGCGCCCAGTCCATGCATAATCCGGAAAAAAGTAAAAGACTGATATCTTTTTTACTCAAGAAATAGAAAATGAGAAACCCAACTCCAATTAGCAGTAGTCCCACTATCGACATAAAATTTCCAGTAAGTCGTGAGCTTCTTTTTTTGAGCAGTGTTTCGGTATCTCCAAGAAAAATAGACTCCGGTATCCCACCTCTTTTATGTCTGAAATTAGAGACATGAATTATAATATCAAGCGTGTCGCTATTTGGAGAAAATTCTTTTGTTAAGGGAAGCCATTTTGGGCTAGAATCCTCTTTAGAACGACCGGGCACACCATTAGAAGATAACTCATTTCCGTTTAACCAAAGTTTGTAGGCATTATATACGGCTGGAATTTCAAGTGCCAGGGATTCTCCCTTAAAGCGGTCGATAACCAGAAAGCGATAGGTAGCAAACCCGAAGTTGTTTACCATAGATTCGTCTTTTCCAAGTCCATTCCAAATTGAGGGTACATCAATATAGTCGGGTGAATGAGCAATAGTGTCAAACTCACTGGGGTAGATGAGTTGCTCCCAGTAAAATTGCCATCTACCCTTTAACTCAATAACGTACTCTGATTCATATTCGAAATCGGACAGATCCAGAATACCACCAGAAGAATTGGGTATACGCTCCGCTCGTAAAGCACACCCTATACCTACTCCTATAGACAAGAGCAGGACATGTCTTATTGAGAGTTTTTTCATAATTAAAGCCATTCAGAGATACCTTTATGTAGGATCAAGTAACCTGGGATGTAAGGTTTAGCGTGTTTTAGCGCCGAAGTCCTCCGGTATGGATGGCTAAAATTTTGGTGTCAATTTCAAAAAAGCCTTTTTGCAATAAACTAAAAACACCAAATAACATCTTCCCCGTATAAACTGACTCAAGTGGTATTTGATGCCTCCGCTCAAAATCTTCAATAAAGCTCAAGAGTTTCGGAGTGGTCTTAGCGTACCCACCAAAATGATAACCATCAAAGATCTTCCAATTAGTAAGCTTTGGACCGGTTCCTAAAAGAGAATCAACTTCATTCGTTAGAAAACTGCCTTTAAGCGCTGAAAAGCCAAAAACCTCCCCGTTATTCTGCATACCGTGGATAATGCCAGCAATGGTGCCGCCCGTACCCACGGAACAGCACACGTAATCAAATTGGCGAACTTCATCATCAACAATTTCAGCCGAACCTCTAATGGCCAGCGCATTAGTGCCCCCTTCAGGAACCAGGTAGAATTCCCCGAATTTTTTCTTAAGTGTATTTATGAATAAGGTCTCGTTTTTTTTCCTGTATGTCTCTCTATCCACAAACTCTAATTGCATACCATGCCTATCGGCAAATTCAAGTGTGGAATTCAGTGGCTTAAATTTTAATTCATCCCCCCTGATAATGCCGACAGATCTAAAACCCGCCTCTTTTGCGGCTGCTGCTGTTGCGTAGATGTGATTGGAATAGGCTCCGCCAAAGGTGAGTAAAGTATGATGGCCTTGCTTCCTGGCTTCTAACAGGTTATATTTTAACTTTCGCCATTTATTGCCGGAAACATGCGGATGAATTATATCCTCACGTTTTATGAAGAGTCTTACATTACTTAATCTGTCATCCCTGATTTCTTGAATATAAGGTTGTTGATGTAGTTTGAGCATTGACAAAATTCGAATTAACAATTCTTAATTATTGAAGTTATCAACTCTAAATAAACTATCTGCTATTGGCATTTCCCATCATCCTGTAGTAAGATTGTCTATTCTTTTTTAAGTAACATATCTGATGGAAAAACAGAAGCTTACTATCGAGCAGGTATTGGCCATGGATTTGCCTAATATCATCCTGTACGCCGCTCCTGTTATGATAGGTTTAGTAATTATTGAGTGGGTGGTCAGCTTTTATAAAAAAAGAAATTACTATGATGGCAAGGACACTTTGGCCGCGACGGCTATTGGGCTAACGAATGTCGCTATCAGCGCGGGAATTAAGTTGATAACCTTCGGCCTTATTCTATTTTTCTACAATCTTGTTCCCTGGAGTATCCCATATACTTGGTGGTCTTTTGTGCTCTGTTTAATTTGGATAGACTTTTGGAGATACTGGGCGCATCGTATAGCGCATGAAAACCGTTTCTGGTGGGCTACTCACGTCACGCATCACTCATCAGAAAAATACAATTGGTCTGTTTCTTTTAGACTGGGATGGACGCAACACATTAAGATTATATTCTTTATTCCGGTGGCTTTGGCTGGCTTTCACCCCTTTGTATTTTTTGTCTGCCATCAGATTGAGGTGCTGTACCAGTTCTGGATCCATACCGAGTACATTAGAAAGTTACCGAAGCCTATTGAGTACTTTTTCACTACGCCATCACACCACCGTGTACATCATGCGCGAAATGATAAGTACCTGGATAAAAATTATGGTTCTACATTCATTATATGGGATAGAATATTCGGCACTTTCCAACCGGAAGAGGAGCAGGCGGATTATGGTATTACAAGACCGGTAAACTCGTACAACCCTGTGTACCTGTGCTTTCACGAATGGATAGATATCATCCGAGACATAAAGAACTCTAAATCACTTAAAGAGGCTTATGTAATGACTTTTGTAAGACCCAGTCGTTTGGAAGATAAGAAAAAGCTATTTCGCGGTGAATGAAATGGGTCAAAGTATTTGATTCTCCACAAATAGCCGATCTTCAATTCTCTGATACAAATACCCTTAAAATTGTAATAGGTAAAAAAGAGATCTGCCTGGCTAAATATAATAAGCAATATTTTGCCGTTTCTAATCTCTGCCCACATCAGTTCGAAAGTTTAAGTAAAGGAAAGATCACTCATTATGGTGAAATAGTCTGCCCTTTACATTTTTATAGGTTTAACCTTAGAACCGGTGCAGAATGTCAAAATCGTACAAACGAACTAAAGACTTTCCAGGTAAAAGTGGATCAGACTGGGCTATTTATTTATTGTTGATTTTAAGAATGATAAAAATAATGAAGATAGCACTAATCTTTATATTATTGTATATCCCAAGTTCATTCATTGCTCAACTTGGTTGCACAGTTACCTCAAACAAGATACCTCCTCCTGGGGAATTGGGGTAATAAAGATATTTAATGGCGACAGCATTAAGGTTTACAACATAAATACAAACATTGGCTATATAACTGGGGATGGTTATTATTCAACTACAAATGAGCGAGATGGAATTAATTATTACGATTTTGTTGAGATTGGACATTCATCTAATCGTTTTTTAAAATTCCATAAAGATTCATTGGGTAGCCTAGAAGTACTACATCATACATTGGGCAAAGGCCTTTTTTTGATAAAAAAAGAGTTAAGAAAAGAAAGTTTATTTAGTTATTCCGATTTACTGGTATTAAATGGTAGCGAGGTTGCCGATATCATAAAGCCCACTTATAAGATTGGGATTGATAGGGCTGTAACTTTAGATTTGTTTAAAGAGCCTAGCAATAGGAGTGCGGTTATTTGTCAACTAAAAAGTAGTGCCTCAGATTATGATGCCGAACATTATGAGATCAAACTGATCGAAATAAATGAGAATTGGGCAAAGATCATGGCAAAACTGTTCAGGTATTATAGCTCTAAAAACGATGCCGGAATGGGATGTGGTTTCAAAATGATTGACGAGAAAGTAGGCTGGATTCCTATCTACGATACAAATGGAAGGCCTAATATATGGTACACAACGACTAACTATTAAAAAATGTCAAAATTTCCCAAACTTAAATGATACTCCGGCGCTCCAGCTAGATAAATCTTCATTCGCAATATTACCTACATCCAGATTTGCTCCCTGCACTAATCTATATCCGCCACCAATAGCCAGTCTCATAAAGCGCGTCATATTGATTTCTATTTCAATACCAGGCTCTACAACAAAAAAGGCTGTGCGTTCCAAAACAGACCTTTCTCCGTTCACAATAGGTGCACCCTGTTCAGCCACCTCTATTCCTCCAGCCCCTAGAAGTACCGGAAACGAAACATGAATGATCTCCGTGGGCGCTATAATATAACCCAACATGATCCCTCCATACCCTCCATAAAGCTCAAGCTCTTGGTTAGTTCCTTCTAAATCAAAAGTATTGGACGTAACAAGGCCATAGCCACCACCACCAAAAATGAACTTCTTGTTGAGAATTACACCACCATGGCCTCCTATAAAAAGTGCTTTGTCTTCATTAAAGTCGGTTAGCTTTAAATCAAATGAGCCGAAACCCTTGATTTCTGACTTCTTGCTGAAAATAGTTTTCATCTCGTACTCATCATCTTGAGCGTAGGAGATACCGGCAAATGAGCCTATCAAAAAGATAAGAATGACCTTTTTCATTATGTGTTGTTATTGTTGTTTTTTAAAAAATGTACTTGAAAGATATGGCAGTGTCCCAAAACCTAAATTTAGTCCTCCGCATACCAATAAAATCCAAATAGGGCTTTATGTCCAAGCCGACGGTCAGTGGTACTTTGAGCCATCGGTATTCTATTCCGATGATGGTATTTACACCCATAGTGAAGAAGGATCGCTCCTCATTTTGAAACTCTAGAGTGGGCGGATTGAACGGTCCGTTGAGCAATCTATCGTTCAGGCGCTCGTAACCCACATGTGCGCCCACACCATAGTAAAAATAAAAGTCATCGTCAAAACCAATATTCATTGGCTTATGAAATTGGTACAACGTCGTAAATTGAAAGCCCTCATTCCGCCCGCTTGCTATAAATTCAATCGCTTGTTCATTAGCAAGGAAACGCTTGTAGGTGAGTCCTGAAGTATGCCCAAGACGTATTCCGGATGAATTTCTATACTGACCGAAGGCCATTACAGATAGTGACAATAATGCTGTTAAAGCCAATGCTCTTTTCATGTTTTGAAAATCTGGGAAAATAAGTAGTTTACCAACCAGCTTCGATCGCTTTTTAATAGATATAGCTCTGAGGCTAGGTTGAGAATCATGCCCATTTTCATATTATTATTTATTTACCGAGTGTTGCATTCCTGTAAGCCGAATCGCTACCTCGCCTCCAGAGGAGTTTACAAATAGGTATCCGGGATAGTTATTTTTCTGCCCCATAGTACCCTTCACATTCACATATTTCCTTTTCTCGTCTTCGTAGTTTCTTTCCAGACTCACTCCTTCTACGGGCATAGAAAGCTGATCTTCCTTGGCTGTAATATCCGCTTGCAAGTAGGTATCCGGGGCAAATTGTAGATATACATCTGTATACTTACCCTCCAGATCAATTTTAGAAAAGCTGAAGGCAATATTGTCTGCTCTTAGCTCTCCATAATTCATATTCAGATCAATGCTTTTTTTAACATCTTCAAGTTCAAGCTTTGAAAACAAGCTCTTTCCGATTATTCTATTGATTTCTTCAATGCGTAGCGATTTATCACTTCTTGAATCAATATTCAACTGATCCGCTTTCTTTATCCTTACATGAGAACTGGAGCTTTTAAAAGTGACGTCACCTAAAGTTTGAATATCCGCATCTGTGGTTTTCAGAGTAATCACCCCTGACTTCAGCTCCTTAATCTTTACGTCTCCAAAACCAACTGCTATTGTTGATGAGCCATGAATAACATTTGCCCTTAGATTGCCGTGCGTAATATTGATATCACATTTCCCCTTGATTTCACTCAGGTAGAGATCGCCAAACTTGTTTTCCAACTCCAGATTGATAGTATTTGGAAGGTATATCTTGTAATCGATTTCCAGTTTCGTTTTACTCAGCAGTGTTTTGGAATAGTCTGAAACGCTATTCCATAGCTCTTTGAAAAAACCGGACTTACGATCAAGCATGGTTTCTACTGAAAGGTATTGCCCGGTTTGGCTAAAATCAATATCCACCCGTGATAAAAGCTTACGAGTATCGCTATAGTCTTTACCATGAGCGGTTACCTCGGCTGTTACCTGAATGGAATCCTTATCCCAGGTGTTGATGATTATTTGGCCGTATTTATTGGTAATCTCAAAGAAGCTATCCGGCGCTACCTTAAAGGACCGTTCGTATGTCTTTGATTCCTGGGTATCGCCTTTCGGTTTGTCGATAGCAAGAGCCGAGGCGCAAAAAGCCAGAAAAAGCAGACTATATACTAATTTCATCACCAAGTTCATTATCATGTTCCTTTATCTCCATTAGTATTTGCTCTAATAATTGAAGCTTTATGCGGTAATTCGTAATCATGGCATCGATCACTTCTTCATTAGCCGCATTATCTTTTAGATCCAACTTTAACTCTTGGTAAGCGCTGTCCAGTATAGCAAGATTGTCGAGCACCTCCGGATCTATGGCACTATTGGTCGATTTAATCAATTGCATCCTCTCAGCTACCTGTTGTGAATAGAAAAATTCTGTTTCTGCGAGTTCCGGTGACAGGTCATGCAAGGCAAACCCATCGGAGTACGGATTGGAATTGTATTCGTAAACTATCCATGAAATACCTATTGCCATAACTACCGCAGCCGCTATTCTGGTATAAACCTTCCATGGGCTCAACCGCTTCTGTTTGTCAAGCTCTCCAGCTATGCCCTCCCAAAGGGCATCTGCATCTACGTTGTAGATATCAAAATCAGCCCTTTCTTGTCCGACACGATTTTTTAGCCTGTCTTCCATTTAGTTTTTAATTTAATCGGCAACTCCTGAATGTTCCAAAAGCTGTCTTATTTTACTTTTTGCCTTACTATATTGTGCCTTGGATGTAGCTTCACTGACACCAAGTATTTGCCCTATTTCTTTATGATCATACCCCTCAAAAAGGTAGAGGTTTAATACGGTTCTACAGCCCTCTGAAATCTTATCAATAGCCTGCATTATTCGCTTTGCTTCAAACTCTAAAAACCCCGAATCCATCTCTTCCTCGTCCTTAAAATCATCGTTCTCATTCAATTCTTCGGTCATCAACTTCTTTTTTTTGAGTGCGTTCAGGCAATGATTTATTACTATCCTTTTCAACCATGCGCTAAATGTCACTTCGTGTTTCAGCTTATTAATACTGGTAAATGCCGTAACAAAAGCTTCTTGCAACACATCTTTAGCTTCCTCTTCATCGCCCATCATGCGCCTGCAAATGTTAAACATAGCCTGAACGTACAGCTTATACAGCTCGTTCTGTGCTTGCCTGTCTCCTTGCTGGCTGCGCTGAACCAGGTATTTATGTATAGTCTGCTGTCCGGACTCCACCTATATTTTGACCTCAATTTAAAGGACAACCTGTAGTGAAACAGGTTTCCGTTTTTGAGATATTATTTTGGATTCTTCTTTATACGAATTTAGGCAGCTTCTTTTTTATATTTGGACGAGCGGCTGGATAGGCTGTATACCGCACTTTAAATAATACTCAATGATAGCTCCGTTTCACTTGGCTTTTCCTGTAAACAACCTCGAGGCCACAAGGAAGTTTTATACCGAAGTACTGCAATGTGAGGTTGGCCGATCATCTGATCATTGGATTGATTTTAATCTTTATGGGCACCAGGTAGTGGCCCACCTGGCTCCTGAAGAATGTGGGTTAGCCCAAACGGGAGATGTAGATGGGGATCAAGTACCGGTTAAACACTTTGGGGTTATTCTGGAGTGGAGCGATTGGGAATCGCTGGCAGAAAGGCTTGAAAAACTGGGCGTTCGGTTTATAATAGAACCTCATGTCCGCTTCAAAGGCGAGGTTGGTGAACAGGCCACTATGTTCTTCCTGGATCCGAGTGGAAATGCCTTAGAATTTAAGTCTTTTAAGGATATGAGTCAGGTTTTTGCAAAGTGTAACGTTTGAATCATATCTCTGCATTACTGTCGGATCATCTGCAAGCTAGATTCCCTGATGCAAGAGGAATAGAAGTTTCGGGTGTAGATTTGGTTCTGCTTGATGCTGATATCACAGGGATTGCTACAACCTACATCAAGAGTAAGGGAAGGCTGTCTCCGTGTAAACTTCAACTGATTAAGGATTGTCAAGATGATATCCAGAGAGTCATTTCAAAACTTAATGGATATAACAAAGATTACTTCAAAAGACTTGAAGAAATGACTCGGATAACATCAAGCTGACCGGCTTAAACCATTAAACTGTAAAGAACTCTTCCAGCTCTTTTAGTGTGCCCGCACTCGTTGCCATGTCTTTTACGATCAGTCCTTTCTCAAGTACTACTATACGTTCACAAACTTCGGTTACATGATTCAAATCGTGGCTGGAGATCAACAACGTAACCTCGTGCTCGGTTTTGTATTGAATCAAAAGCTGCTTGAGACGGATTTGTGTGGTAGGGTCAAGGTTGGCGAAAGGCTCATCTAATACGACAACCTCGGGTCTACCCAGCAGGGCTGCAGCGATACCTACTTTTTTCTGGTTTCCTTTTGACAAGTCGCGAATGAATTTTTTCTTACCGATGATCTCATCGTTAAATACCTCGGCAAATGGAGCTAGTTGTTTTTTTAATTCACCATCAGAAAGACTGTGCAAATCTCCAATAAACTTGAAGTACTCATCGGGTGTTAAAAAGCTTATCAAAAACCCCTCATCCAGGTAAGAACCAGTATAGCGCTTCCAATTATCGTCGCCAAGCACAGCTTCGCCTTTTGAGGTCACACGACCTGAAGTCGGTTTAATCAAATCAAGCACCAAACGAAAAAGTGTGGTTTTTCCAGCTCCATTGTTACCTACTAGCCCAAAACTCTGGCCTTTTGGTATTTCAAGATGCTCTACATTAAGTACTTCTATTTGCTTAAACTGCTTTTTTATATTTTCTACAACGATCATTATCTATTCAACTCTTAGTGACTGCGCTATTTGATATTTATTTTTAATAAATCGGTTTCTGTAAAACTGCTCTAGCAGAGGTCGTTTCAGTAGAATACCCATCAAGCCTAGCGCTGCGATAAAAACAATCCCATAAGGCGCCAAGTCAAATAGGTTGAAGATCACATAAAGCAAGATAGGCGCTATCAAAGTTGGAATAATGAGAATAAACTGTGTCGCACCTACGCCTTCCCAATTCATAACATTGGGTTTACTAATGTCTATCCGCTTGGGTGACTTACCAGTGAAATATAAAATTACTATACTGTTAATTCCTATATTAAAAAGACAGCAGGCAAGGTTAATTAATATGACCTTCCATCCGAAATAGGCATAAGGTGCAGTCAATATGAAACTGGCGATACATGATATTGCCAGTAAATTGTATTTCGCTTCCAGGTATTTTCTAATATCAATCCTTTTAGTAAGAACAGAATCGAAAAAACCACTTTCCCAGCTAAAGGCAAACTGCCCATAGTTCAACATGAAACCCCCAGTAACAAAAACCCCTACAAAAATGAGCATAGCATAGCCTTCTAAATACGTGTCATTTGTATAAAAAATCAGACCGTAGCACAGGAAGGCCAGTGAAACGAAAAGTACGGAGCGAGGTCGTTTATTGCGCAAGATGAGCTTGAGTTCCAATGACATAATATCACCTACACTTCCAAAACGTTTTAGAAAAGAGAAATCACCTGACCACTGCGCATCCTCTTTTTTCATCTTTCCTAATTCTTCGAGATAGAGTGAGGACGTAAGGGTGTTGAGATTTAAAAAGTAGAGTATCCCCGTGAGTACTATCGGAATGATCAAAGCCAATATTGAAAATGATCCGAAGAAGTGCATAGACCAAGCAGTCAGCGGCACGATTTCCAGGTGGTTTAGCAGAAATAACAATCCAAAGGCTAACACCAGGTAAAGTACAATCTGAGGCCTGGACGTTAATTGCTTTTTCAGGTAAACTGTGATATATGTATTACAAATGGCAAATAAGTAAACGGTAAGTGCCCAAACAAACCCCGTGCTACTGCCCATAGCCGGGATCACCTGCTTAAATAAAAATGGGATAATAAGAAAAAGGGGGAGTAAATTAAAGAGAGTAAAAATAGACTTACATAAAACAAAGTGAACAATGGAGCTTCTCTTAATAGGCAAGTGTAAATAGGGTTGCACTTCCAATGCTGGTACATCCTGTAAATAAAAGCGCATTAGCAGGTCTCCCAGAAGATAGAATAGTATGAAGCCGTTGAATACAGAAATCACGTCCTGACCTGGGTATTGGTCGATAATAAGAAGATCGACAATAAACCCTAAACCCACCATGTAAAGTAAAATGATGACAATAAAGAAGATGAGAAACACGTTAATCAATGAGTTTCTACTAAAAGTAGGGGACCTTTTAAACCGTTTCCTTTCGTGATTTGAAAACCAATTTGACATGTTTTGTAAGTCTATAGCTTTGTCGATTTATTACATCTGATGTTCAAAAAAATTTGAACATCAGAAATATTATAAGTAAATCAATTGCATTTTAATAAATTAGACACTTATCGAATGTTCAATTAAATAAATGAAGAGGTTTATAAGCTTAGCTCTCCTTCTTATGGGGTCTTACAATGTTATCGCCCAACAAGATGAACTGTACACAAGGTTAGAAAGCCTAAATGTACAACCTACGTTTCCCGAGAACCTACTTAAAACAAGAACAGTAATATTATACCGGGTTTCTCCAAAAAGACGTAGTCCATCGATCAGAGGTGATTGGAAAGTTTTGACAAATAAGATACAACCTACCTTAAAGAAGTCCGGAATCGACGCAGTACTGCATTATTATCTTGAGGATTTACTGAGTGGCACAGAAGCCTATAAAAGCTTTCTCGACTACTTTGATGATCGCGACGTAAAAAATGCGGTTTTCGTGAGCGAATTAGATGGAAACTACACGATTACCATCGCAGAACTACAAGACCGACAGTATCTCTTAAAGGACGGTCAAGAAGCTTGGCAGATACAGGGCACGGACTTGGAAAATATGCTGAATAACATTTACAGAGCTATTGCTAACTCTGGACTGGAGAAAGAAAATATGCTCATTCTCGAAACCGCAGAGCTTGGTGAAATGATATCTCCTATAAAAGCAAAGCGCAACGAGTTTTACGATCTTAACTTTTCAAGTGAGAAATTGGCCGTACCTATCCACCCAGATTCAGCGGAAATACGACTGGCATTGGACAATTACCCCTACAAATGGGGATTTGTTGATGCTTCTATACCCGAAAAGGATCTGAGAATACAGGGGTATCAATACGTTCTTTATTATGTCAATACCATTGGAAAGTCGGCGAAGCAGATTTTGGAGTATAAGACAACTGATGTAGAAACAAGCTATATTTCCGAGATGATGGTGAACGGTAAACTAGCCGTTGAATCCTACAATGTGAATACCCCGGTATACAAGTTTTACATTAAGCATATTTATTCAGGCAATATATTTCTTGGAAAACGTTGGGATGCGGCGCCTAGCAAGGGTGGCGCTTTAAAAAATTATGTTGCCAATCTGAGCAACGAATTAGTAAAGAACTAAAAAATGGAAGAACTGTTCTTAGTCCTTTCTTGATATAAAAAAAAATTAACACTACCTTAAAGGGTTAATGTCTAAAAACATATCCAGTATATTTCTTCTAGTGGTTGGTTTGTTGCTTGTTATGAGCCCATGCATAAGTCAAAGTAAATACCGTCCTAAAATTGCTGAATTCAGCCATAGAACTTTATATGGATATGATACGAGGTCTTCTTCAGAGCAATATGGTAATTCAAACACTGAAGTCGAAGAAGACGAACAGCTTAAAATTAGGTTAGGCGTTCCTTTAGTTATGAAAAAGGGTAAACTGTTCGGCCTTCAGCTAAAATATGATATGCATAATTTTAGCATGGACTTTGACCAAAGTAATAGTGAACTTTTTAATCATATAGAAACTAGGACCTTTAGAAATTTAGGTGCGAGAATACTTTACCAAACGTCACTATCAGAAAAAAAGAGCCTAACTTATATAGCCGGGGCAGAAATAAAAAGTGACGAATTTAACTGGAACGGCAATACTATGAAGTTCTATGCCAGCGCTTCATATAAAGTAAGGCTTAACGAAAGAACTGAAATAGGCGCCGGGCTTCTGTTGGGTTATACTCTTGGAAATTTTCAAATATACCCGGTACTCACCTATGAGCATAAAATCAACAATCGTTTTACTTTGGATTTAGCGCTTCCCAAGTCTGTAGCTTTAAGATGGCGAGGCAGTGATAAGTTCTATATCACGGCAAAAACGGAAGTTAAAGGTTGGCGCTACGCCGTACATAATTCTAATCTTTCTGATACTAATCCATTGGTGTTGCGAAAAGCGGATCTCAATTTGGGTCTAAGCTTTGAACGCGAACTACACGATTGGCTGTGGCTTGGCCTGGACGTGGGCGTTTCGAAAAACATAAGATATCATTTAGGCGAACCAGGACATAGAAGCCGCGATGCTATTATAGATCTGCAAGCCAATAACGCCCCATATATAAAATTCGGAATATTCTTGGTCCCTCCTAGAAAGCTCTTTCAATAAATCTTCTCCAAAGTAAGGCAGGTCCATAAAAAAGACAGGCACCTCTTCGTTTCAGATAAGGTTTAAACTTGGAATAAATCTCATCTGTTTGTACAGATCATAAAGCTGACAAGCTTTGAATAGTTCGCATCCCTTAAAAACTACTTTGGCACAGGGCTTGTTTGGTTATAGAAAAAGGACAGGTCTATGGAACGAGCAACGATTATAGTAGCAGTAGCGGCTTTTATAATATTTATATACGGAATAGCTAATTCTATAACTATAAAAAAGCAGGTCGATATTAAAAAGTCTATGGCTAAAAAATCCCCGATAAAGGTGAGGTTGATCGATGTGAATCGGTACCGTCGACCTGATCGCTTCTACAATAGAAGATACTTGACATAAATCTTTAATGCTTAGCCTAATGAATAAATGGATTAATCGAAGCAATAAAATCCTTCAAGGTAATACCATGCTCCTGAAAATTAAAAAAGGGCTTTGACATGTGTCAAAGCCCTTTCCATTTCTCGTTTAAGCTAAAAATTATATGGTTATTTTTTTTGTATATGACCTGTTATTTGCCTGAACTGTGATAGTGTAGTCACCAGCCTTTAGCTTAGATAGATCATAGATCTGCTGAATTACAAAATCATTTCCAAGTGCATCTTGAAAGAGTACTTCGTTATTGTTATCATGATTAATATTAATGCTCACAGCGTCTTCTGCGCTGTTAAGTAAAGAAACCATCAACTTGTTATCCTGGCTCTGAATAAGCGTTGGATTATGATACTGCAAATCGTTTTGCTGACTTATTTTAAGTTCATTTTCTTCGACTAATAACGACCAGGATTTCACTCCATCTTCTTTCTCGATTTCAAGGAAATATTCACCTGAAGGAAGAGCTTTTACATCAAAAAGCTGTCTTAGCACCTTGCTTCCCTCTATTTGTTCGGTGTAAATTACACCTCCAGATAAGTCTTTTAACGAGATTGTTGATTTCTCTTCAGTGATACTAACAGTATCCATAAAAAGAAAAAACTCTTTACTTCCCTTCTTTGCTACCTTTACAAAAGGATCACCCCCCTTAGCCAGTCCTATTGAACCTAACAGAACTACTGCTACAATCAAACTTTGAATCGCTTTTCTCATTTTATTAAAATTTGATGCAAAGCTAAATCGGGTCAGATGCTAAAGACTACATCTCTTTTCTCCAAAATATGTGCTATTTTAGCAAAAAAAATAAAAAAACGAACTTTATATGTTAATATAGAGCATACTTTTATTAAAGTAGTTAAATAAGGATTCCACGCAATTAAAAAAATTAAAAAAAGCCTCAACAAATGTCGAGACTTCTTCACCATTTTGTTTAAGTTGATACTAAAATGGATATTCGTTTTTAGCTATTACGTGGTCAGCTATACGTCTTCTTGCATCTTTAAGATTCATTGGCTCTACCTTAGTGAACCTCTTCAAGCCCATTAACATCATACGTTGCTCATCACCCTCGGCAAAAGAGTTGATCGCTTCTCTGCCTGCAGAAGCAGCTTTTTCAATAGCTTCATTCAGATATACGCGCATCATGTCTATTTCAACGCCTAAAGCGCTTTCACCTTGCTGGCGCACAAGTTTTTCCACCCTCAAAAGTGTCGACTCAGCCACATATCCCTCAATAAGCATATCGGCCAGATTCATTAAGATCTCTTGCTCTTCGCCAAGCTTCTGCATGTACTTCTGAACAGCCGCACCTGCAACCATCAGACCGGCCTTCTTAAGGTTCACCAAAGCTTTCTTCTCCTTGGCAAACAATTCATCTCCATCACCGGCGCCAAAATCGGGAATAGACATAAGCTCTTTTTGGACTGCCATGGCAGGAGACATAAGGTCGATGCTTCCTTTCATTGCTCTTTTCAATAACATATCGATACAGAGCATGCGGTTAATTTCGTTTGTGCCTTCAAAAATTCTGTTGATACGGGCATCTCTGTAAGCTCTGTCCATTGGACCTTCAGCAGAGAACCCCATTCCGCCATAGATCTGTACGCCCTCGTCAGCGCAGAAGTCAAGTACTTCAGAGCCATGAACCTTAAGTATAGCACACTCTATCGCAAATTCTTCTACCGATTTTAATTTGGCCGTCGCCTCATCCATTCCACCTGCGATCAATGCATCATACGCATCATCAATATTTTGACCCGCTCTGTAATGAGCCGATTCGGAAGCATAAGTCATTGTGGCCATCCTCGCTATTTTATTCTTGATGGCTCCGAAGGTTGAAATTGATGTGCCAAACTGCTTGCGCTCATTAGCATAATTAACAGCGGTACTAATTATTCTTTTAGAACCTCCTACCGCAGCAACACCCAGTTTAATTCTACCAATGTTAAGGATATTTACGGCGATTTTGAATCCATTTTCACGATCAGAAAGAAGGTTCTCTGCAGGTACCTTACAGTCATTAAAGAAGATCTGACGGGTAGATGAGCCCTTTATTCCCATCTTTTTCTCTTCCTCATTCATGGTGATGCCACCGTATTCTTTCTCGACTATAAATGCCGATAGGTTTTTATCATCATCAATCTTAGCAAACACGATAAAAACATCGGCAAAACCACCGTTAGTTATCCACATCTTTTGACCATTAATGACATAATGCTTACCATCTTCGGTCAATACGGCTTTCGTTTTGCCAGAATTAGCATCAGAACCTGAATCTGGCTCCGTTAAACAATAGGCAGCCTTCCACTCGCCTGTAGCTAGCTTAGGTAGATACTTTTTCTTCTGATCTTCATTTCCATAGTAAAGAATGGGCAATGTTCCGATGCCTGTATGTGCAGAGATAGCAACAGCGAACGAATGCGCACCACCAAATACTTCTGCTACCAGCATGGAAGTATTAAAATTCATACCAAAGCCTTCATACGCTTCGGGAACACTAGTACCTAATAAGCCAAGGTCTCCGGATTTATCTAGGAGAGATGGCATAAGCTCAGGATTCTGCATAGAATCAATTTCATCCAGCTTTGGATTTATCTCCTGTTCAATAAAGTCTTGACAGGTTTGAGCTATCATACGCTGCTCTTCACTCCACTCTTCGGGAATAAAAACATCCTGGGCATCAGTTTCTTTAATTAGAAACTCTCCACCTTTAATCGCTTTTTTTTCTTCTACTATTGTACTCATATTTCTTGATATTTAGTATTGAGTCGTAAGTCCTGAGTACTTACAGACAACATTCACACTTTGTAATTTTTATAACTTGACACAGAAATACTCAGGGCTCAAGACTCTGCACTCAAGACTAGTTTAAGAATTCATAAACACCAGCCACACCTTGACCACCACCAACACAGGCCGTCACCATACCGTACTTTTGGTTTCTTCTTCGCATCTCGTCAAATAGCTGGATGGAAAGTTTTGCGCCAGAGCAACCTAATGGATGACCCAATGCAATGGCTCCACCATTTGGATTGAGCTTTTCCTGATTGATATCCAACTCACGAATAACAGCCAGGGATTGAGCAGCAAATGCCTCATTAAGTTCAATTTGGTCAATATCATCCAACTTTAGTCCGGCTTTGTCTAGCGCTTTAGGCACTGCAGCCACAGGACCAATACCCATAATTCGTGGTTCAACTCCAGCAGCCACATAACTCATCATTCGGGCAATGGGCTTGAGATTCAACTCATTTACCATTTTTTCCGACATCACCATTACAAAAGCCGCACCATCAGACGTTTGGCTTGAGTTTCCGGCAGTTACCGAACCTCCCATTGCAAAAACAGGCTTAAGTTTAGCTAATGCTTCAATAGTCGTACTTGCCCGTACCCCCTCGTCTGTATCCACAATATACTCCTTGGTTTGCTTTTTCATGCCTTCATCAATGTAGGTCTCTTTGACTGTAATAGGTACAATTTGGTCCTTGAACTTTTCTTCTTTCAGGGCAGAGGCAGCTTTCATATGCGAGTTGTAAGAAAATTCATCCTGATCTGCACGGGAGACTTTGAATTCTTTAGCTACCTGCTCTGCAGTTAGACCCATACTGGTGTAATAGTCCGGAGTTTTGCTTGCAATCTCATAATTGAGAGCAGTTTTATAACCCATCACAGGTACCAGGGACATTGACTCTGTTCCCCCTGCGATTATGCAATCGGCCATACCGGCATGAATTCTCGCCGCTGCAATGTTAATAGCTTCTAATCCCGATCCACAATACCTGTTAATAACCATTCCAGGGACTTCAAGGGGTAGGGACATTAAGGAGATCATCCTTCCCATTTGCATTCCCTGTTCGGCTTCTTGCACAGCATTGCCAACAATGAGATCATCAACTCTTGTCGCATCTAATCCATCCACAGAGGCTACGAGATGTTTTATAACATCTACCGCTAAATCATCAGGCCTTGTGAAACGGAACCCTCCCCGATTGGCCTTACCTACTGCTGTTCTGTATCCTTTTACTATATATGCATTCATTTTTTTGTGTTTAGTGTTTAGTAGTAAGTCTTTAGTAAGTCCTAAGTAGCAGGTGAACTTTTGAGGCCATAATTCATTTTCTGTACCTCAATCAGATCGTCTTGAAGACTTCTAAACGCATCTTTATCCAAGAACCCTACTCTTGGCGCTACAGTTAGTTGTGTATCCAGTTCATAAGACGAGCCATGAGATATCCCCAAAAATTGATTAAACTCTTTCTTTAAATTTCTTCGGGAGCCCTCTGCTATGTTTGATGGAATTGAAACCGCACTTCTTCTTATTTGCGAGGTTAGGCCGTAAACTTCCTCCTTTGGAAAAGATTGAGTAGCCTCATAAATCTTAACAACAAGATCAACAGACTTCTGCCATACTTTAAGATTTTTATAATTATTCATAATATACCCACTAATAACTTTAGACTTTTTACTTACTACTATTCATTAATTTCTTAAAGGTTTCCCACCTGTTAAAATCGATTGTATACGTTCCAGTGTTTTCTTTTCACCTGTTAGAGAAAGAAATGCCTCTCTTTCTAAATCAAGCAGGTATTGTTCAGAAACATGCTGTGAATAGGATAAATCCCCACCGCACATCACATAAGCTATCTTATGGGCTATCTTAACATCATGATCAGAAATATAATTTCCCATACGCATGCCATTGACACCTGCCATGAATAATGCCATTCCTGTTTTGCCATGTACCTTAATATTAGTAGCCTGAATAGGTTTGGTATACCCGGCTTCTGCTAGTTCAATGACTGCCGCTTTTGCATCTGCAATCTGACGATCACGGTTAATGGTTATATTGTCTTGCTCTCGGATAATGTGCATATCAATAGCTTCTTGAGTAGAAGTGGCTACTTTTGCTGTAGCTATATTCATGAAAGCATTTTGCAGTGCATTCAGCTCCACATCGCCGGTTTCTACTGCATCAGAAACTCTTTTGGTTAGCTCTTTAGTGCCCCCTCCTCCTGGAAGTAAGCCAACGCCAACTTCAACCAATCCAATGTAGGTCTCAGCGGCGGCCTGAACTTTATCTGCATGTAGCGTCATTTCACAACCACCTCCCAGCGTAAGACCATGAGGCGCAACCACCACAGGAACGCTGGAATATCGCACTCGCATCATCGTATTTTGGAAATGACGGATCATAAAGTCAACCTCATCAAATTCCTGTTCAATGGCATACATGAAAACCATTCCAAGGTTTGCCCCGGCTGAGAATTGAGCCCCCTGATTACCTATAACAAGCCCTTTATAATCTTTTTCAGCCATATCTATGGCCTTGTTGATTCCTTCTACAACTTCACCTCCAAGGGTGTTCATTTTGGTATGAAATTCCACCCCAAGTACATCATCTCCCAAGTCGAAGATGGTAGAACCGGAATTAGTCCATACCGTCTTACTGTCTCTGATGTTATCAAGAATGATATATTCCTCGGCCCCGGGTACTGGCTTGTACTCTTTGGAAGCGATATCATAGTAATGACGGACGCCGTTCTTGGCAGTATAAAACGATCCAATCCCGGTCTCAAGCATGTCGTACACCCACTGATTAGGCTTGTAGCCCATCTCTTCCATTTTTTCAACGGACTTCTTGACACCAACCGCATCCCAAGTAGAGAACGGACCCATTTCCCATCCAAATCCTGAGCAAATGGCATCATCAATCTTATATAGCTCATCAGCAATCTCCGGAATACGGAAAGTAACGTATTTGAAAAGGGCATAGAACGAATCACGATAGAATTCACCAGCCTTATCTTTACCTGCAAACAAGACCTTAAACCGATCTTTCAGAGAATCAATGGTTTTAGTAGTTTCAAGGGTAGCAAACTTAGCCTTTTGTTTAGGTTGGTATTCTAAAATATTTAAGTCGAGAGTTAGAATTTCGGTCTTACCGTCCTTCTTTGTCTTCTTATAAAAACCCTGACCTGTTTTATCTCCTAACCACTTATGTTCCTCTAATTTACCTACTACTTCTGGTAATTTGAAAGTATCTCTTGATTCATCATTTGGCAAACCTTGATACAAGCCATTAGCCACTTTAATAAGTGTGTCCAAACCAACCACATCAGAGGTTCTGAACGTAGCAGACTTTGGACGACCGATTACCGGACCCGTGAGCTTATCAATCTCATCCACATTCAGATCAAGCTTCTGCATGCTATCAATTACCTTCAGGATGGCATAAATACCCACTCGGTTGGCGATGAATGCAGGAGTATCTTTGCAAAGCACTGTTGTCTTACCCAGGTATAGATCGCCATAATCCATAAAGAAATCTATGATTTCAGGATCAGTTTTTGCGGTAGGAATGATCTCTAACAACTTCAGGTACCGAGGTGGGTTAAAGAAGTGCGTACCACAGAAGTGTTTCTGAAAATCTTCACTTCTGCCTTCCAGCATGAAATTGATCGGAATCCCGGAGGTATTTGACGTAATCAAAGTACCGGGCGTTCTATGTTCTTCAACTTGATTGAAAACGATCTTTTTGATGTCCAGATTTTCTACAACCGCTTCAATAATCCAATCGCAATCCTTAATTCGGGACATGTCGTCAGAGAAATTGCCTAAAGAAACACGGCTGGCAAATTTCTTATGGTACAAAGGTGATGGCTTGGACTTCACAGCAGTGTCAAAGGACTGCTGTACAATCCTGTTTTTCAACACTTTATCATCCAAACTAAGGCCTTTTGCTACTTCCTGATCATTTAACTCTTTGGGAGCTATGTCTAACAGCAGCACCTCTAAACCTATATTGGCAAAGTGACACGCAATTCGTGAACCCATAATCCCGGATCCAAGTACAGCTACCTTTTTAATTCGTTTGCTCATTCGTTTGTTGAGTATATATTATTGTTTTCTATTATTTCGTTCACTTCATTGATCACCTCAAAGAACACCTGGATCTTATCTTCAGGTATAAATTCGCGTAGCACAGCATTAAAGCGTAGCACAGTTTCTTTCGAAATTTCTTTTTTACACTTACCTTTTTCTGTCAGATAGATCCGTACAGATCGTTTATCAATTTCATCTGGTTTCTTGTAGATGAACCCTTTTTCCTCCATATTCTTCAGCACACGGGTCAAGCTTCGAGACTCAAGCCCCATCAAAGGGGCGATTTTAGTAGCGGGTGTCCCTTCTTTAGAGCTTATGTTTAGCAAAACAAAACCAATCGACATGGTCATATCATGTTTAGCCGCCTGGTGATTGTACATACGTGCAATTGCATGCCAAGCAGTTTTTATATTATGATCTATGGTTTCTTCTCTTTTCACTAATTTTAATGAGGTTCGTTTAAGTGTTCCGCAATCGTTTTAAATGTGCGGATGACAAATATAATAAAATATGTTATGCATGCATACTATTTTGAATGTAAAAATATTTGTCCACATGTTTCACCGTTAGTACATAAAATTTGATATGCTGAAAGCATTTGATGTGCTGCTTTTCACAGCTCACCTTATTGTAATTGGTTTAAACCTTTTCGCTTGGATTTGGAAGAAAACCAGAAAGCTACACCTGTGGGTAGCAGGTATAACTGTATTTTCATGGCTTGTTTTGGGGATTTGGAATGGATTCGGCTATTGCTTTCTCACCGATTGGGAATGGGATATCAAAAGGAGGCTAGGTGAAGAAAACTTACCTCATTCTTTTACCCAGTATTTATCTGATAATGTTTTGGGGCTGTATTTAAGCCCCGCCATAGTTGACGGACTTACGCTGGGGCTTTTTATAATCGCTATTTTATGTTCTGTTTATATGAACTTCTTTAGAAACAAATCTCTATAATGTAGTCAACTTACAACTTTCAATTGTTCTACATTGTCCGTATAGCGCGGATCATCACAAAAATTTAACTTAAACATAGCGTTAACCTCAATAGACTGGAAATCAAACTCCTCAACTACTTTACCGTGTAGTTCATAAATACCACGTCCTCTGAAAGGGTATTTTGCGGCCGAAGGAGGAAAATGAACCGTATCAATAAAATGACCGTCCCTATCTACAAATGTGCCGAAATGCATGCGATCTCCTTTTGAAGTACCCGTGTTCTTGATAGCTACGAGATAACCACAGATTACAACTTCTCTATTTATGAACTGATCCAATTCATCCACTCTCAAATTGGAGGGCAACTCTTTTTCCAGTAAACTAAAAGGGTCGGATAGAGGAAAGCCTAGTAGTTCCATCTCCTCAAAAGCATCTTCATGTAGATAAATATCGAGCTGAGGCAATGTAAACTTCTTTGTAGCAACATCAAACAAGCCTCTCATGGGTTTACTTTTCTTATTGGCTCCCAATAAAAAATGAGCTTCCCACAATAAGGCTTTTTTATTCTTCTGTGTAAATCTGAATGCACCAATACGAATAAGCAGAAGTAATTGTTCCAAAGAGATGGCAACACGATTTACAAACTCAGTAAGATTTTTAAATTCTCTCAGGCCGCGAGCATAAAGAATCTCTTGAATTACGTTAGCCTCTAAATCCTTAATAAGTCCGAGACCTAAAAAAATGACATCTCTCTGTATTACACTTAGCGCTTCACTTTGGTTAACACAGGGCGCCTTTATTATTCCACCATGCATTCTAGCCTCATGTATATAAAGCTCTTTACGGTAAAATCCTCCTCCGTTATTAAGCACCGCTACCATATACTCTAATGGATAGTAGGCTTTAAGGAATAAGCTTTGATAGCTTTCTACTGCATAAGATGCCGAATGCCCTTTGGCGAAAGCATAGCCGGCAAAACTTTCAATCTGGCGCCATACATCAATAGCTAGTGACCGTTCTCTACCTAGTCGTTCACAATTCTCAAAGTATTTTTCTTTCACACGTTGAAACTCTTCACGCGAACGATACTTCCCAGACATTCCTCTACGCAGTACATCAGCTTCTCCTAAATCAAGTCCTGCAAAATAGTGTGCCACCTTGATCACATCTTCCTGGTAGACCATTACCCCAAAGGTTTCAGGCATGATGTCGAGCAACACAGGATGCGCGTCTTTTATGCGTTCAGGTTGCCGGAAACGAAGGATATACTCTCGCATCATTCCGGATTTTGCTACACCTGGGCGTATGATCGAACTAGCCGCCACCAACCCCAGGTATTCTTCTGCGCGAAGCTTTTTCAGCAGCATGCGCATAGCAGGTGATTCCACATAAAAACAGCCTATCGCCTTTGCCTCTCTCAATAACTCTTTAATACGCTCATCCTTTTTTAAGCTTTTGAAGTCGTGAATATCTATAGGAGCATCACCAGGCCTATTTTTCTTAATCAAAGCCAGGCAATCCTTGATTTTTCCAAGACCACGCTGCCCAAGAATATCAAATTTGTGCAAACCCACATCCTCCGCTTCATGCATATCAAAATGGGTAGTGGGAAATCCCTTGGGTGGTAAGCTGGTAGCAGTAAAGTAGTGAATTGACTTTTCTGAGATCAATACACCCCCAGCATGAATACTCAAATGACTTGGAAACCCAGAAATTAGGTTGCCGTACCTAATGACCATGGCAGAAAGTTGATCTGAAGGCACTCCTCCATCAGCTATTTTATCAATCTCCTGAGGTGAAAGTCCAAACACTTTTCCAAGCTCTCTTGTGGCCGCTCGATATTTAAATGTACTATACGTAGCAAGCAGCGCTACCCGTCCCAGGGCTTTCCTTGTGAAATACTCAAAGATAAATCGAGTGATATCCTGCCTGTCTTTAGAAGAAAAGTCGATATCAAAATCCGGAGGATTTTGCCTGTAAAGATTAATAAATCGCTCAAAGTAAAGGTCCAGATCAACCGGATCCACATCAGTAATCCGGATAAGATACGCCACAATACTATTAGCTCCACTCCCTCTACCCACATAATAATAGCCTCTCTTTCTGGCGTAGCTCACTATTTTACAGTTGATCAAAAAGTAAGAGACAAATTGCTTTTGCCGAATGATTTGAAGCTCCTTTGCCAGTCTTCTTAAGATATTAATGTCGTAATTAGGATAGCGATAGATCAACCCTCTCAAACAAAGCCTTCTGAGTAGGACAAAATCCTTTTTCACTGATCCGGTGTAGGTTTTCAAATTTTGAATGGAGCTCCCTGAAAAATCAAAATCGATATGGCATTGGCCAATCAGACTATTTGCATTCTCAATTAAGAAAGGATGGTCTTTATAAATTTTCTCCAATTGATTAGGTGTCAGAAAAACATCTTCTTTATGACCCTCCTCAGAGGTTGGAAGTTTGGTTAACAACGTATTGTTATCAATAGCCCGCAGAAGCCTATGTGCATTAAAGTCTCGCTTATTTCTAAAAGTAACAGTTTGCTGTGCTACTAATTTCTCCGGATGGTTATTCCAATCCGAAATGAGAAGTTTAGACAAATCTCTGTGTCTCACACCGATGTATTCATGGGGTAATAGCGCCCGTTTTGGTGATTTCTGAAAAGGGTAGATCACAAAAGCATTTTTAAAACAGGGCGCTTCCGAGGGGATTGGAATTTCATTGTGCAAATGGTAAGAAAGTAAATCATTCAATTCCTGAAACCCGGTATTGTTTTTAGCTATAGCTACATATTGCTGTTCGGCCCCGTTCCTAAAATCAATACCAATAACGGGCTTTATATTTTCTTTTTGGGCTAATCTGACAAACTTCAGGCAGCCAGCAGTAGTATTAATGTCTGTGAGAACCAATGAGTCAATTCCATATCTTCCGGCCAGGCCCAGTAAATCCTCCGGGCTTATCGCTCCGTATTTGAAACTGTAATATGAATGTGTGTTTAGGTACATAGTCAAAAGCCTTAAGTCATTAGTCTTAAGAATTTTGACTAATGACTTGCTACTATTAAGATCTTCTATTTGCCAGCAAAGGGGGTGGTTCGCCCCTAAAAGGATTGAACCTACTTATCGTCTTAGCCTCAATGCCGGCTGCACGTAGCACTGCCCTGTCACCATGTTTGTCACGTACCTTATCCATAGCTTGGTATAAATTGATCATTTCTACAGCATCTTCAAATAAATTGATCTGATACCCTCCTCCTACCAAATGACTAAAACGAACACCAATCAATCGCACCAAAAGGCGTTTGTTATATAATTTGTCAAACATCTCTAAGGTCTTTGAAATGAGCACATGATCTGCTGAAGTGTAGGGTATTCGTGCCTGTAGCGTGTAAGTGTTAAAATCAGAGTACCGGACTTTAACAGTAATACAAGCCGTGAGTTTCTGACCTCGCCTTAATTGAAAGGCGAGGTTTTCAGCCATCGCTAATAGAATGGCCTTCAACTTTACTACATTGATAGTATCCTTATCAAAAGTACGTTCTGTAGAGATGGACTTTCTTTCTGAATAAGGTACTACCGGAGTATTATCAATACCGTTGGCCTTTTTCCAAATAGTAGCCCCATTTTTTCCAAATACCCTTTCCAGTAGCTCTACGGGCATTTCCTGTATGGTCTTCACTTTTCTTATACCCAGGTTGATCAGTGTTTGATGAGTTTTAGCGCCAATCATCGGGATCTTCTTGATAGACAGTGGCGATAAAAAAGGTTTTTCAAAGCCATAGTCTATACGTAATTGATTGTTAGGTTTAGCTTCTCCCGTAGCTACTTTTGATACGGTTTTGTTTTTAGACATACCAAAAGAGATAGGTAGGCCAGTATCTTTTTTGATCTTTTTCCGCAACTCAGAGGCCATCTTGTAACTATTAAAAAACCGATCCATACCTGATAGGTCAGCATAAAACTCATCAATTGAGGTTTTTTCATAGAGAGGCACTACCTCTTTTATGATCTCCGTTACAGCCTCTGATTTCTTGGAATAAAGCCCCGAATTTCCTCGAATAACAATAGCCTCAGGGCAAAGTGAACGTGCCATCTTCATGGGCATGGCAGAGTGAATACCAAACTTTCGTGCTTCATAGCTGCAAGAAGCGACCACACCACGATCTGTAATGCCCCCAATCAAAATGGGCTTACCGTTCAACCGACTGTCCAGCAGTCGCTCACAGGATACGAAGAAAGTATCTAAGTCAAGATGTAGTATCGTCCGTTCATTCACAGAACAAAATTACTACTTATTTTATATAATACTAAAAATATTAGTAATTAGAAATTATCATAGACTGCTCAACCCATTTTATTGTAACTTTAAATAGAAACCTATATTTCTATGATCGTAGAATTCAGAACCAAGGATCAAAGCAATAAAATTCAGGAAGAGGATTTTCTATCATTATCTCCTGCAGATCGTATTTATTCCTTTCTAAATCTAATGATGAAGTCTAAAAATCTACCTTCTAAGGGCAGTCCTGCCAAGAACAATAATTTTATTATAGAACTGACAACATCCAAACGTTGAATCAGTGGCAAGATGACATAAATCTATTTTTACATCTCTCTACCAAGCACGAAGTTAGAATGCTTATGGTAGGTGGGGGTGCAGTTAATTTTCATGGTTATCAGCGCCATTCAGCAGATGTAGATTTTTGGATTGATACTACAGAAGAAAATTTTCAGAAACTCATCAAGGTCTTTAATGAGATGGGGTATGATATTGAAGATTTCCCAGATCAGGTGAAGCAATGCAAACAGAATATCTCTATAAAATTCTCTCCTGCTGATTTAGATCTTGAGCTGATTACAAATTTTTCAGTAAACAAAACATTTAATAAGGCCTATGAAGAAGCTGAAGTTGTCACTATTAATAAAAGACCTCTCTTGAGATGGCATGTATTATCCTTCGAGGATTTAATTACCAGTAAAGTGAAATCCGGAAGACCTAAAGATTTACTTGATATTCAAGAATTAAAAAGACTTAGAGAGAATAACCTATCCGATGGCTCAACGTCATCGGATGGATAAAATATTAGTTCAAAATAAACTTAATAGGCATTATTTTATTGACTTTCACAGGTACCCCTCTTTGTTTTCCAGGTGTCCATTTTGGTGGTTTCTCAAAAATGCGAAGCACTTCTTCATCACAACCTGCACCTATCCCTTTTATAATTTTAATATTTATCATATCTCCATTTTCGTCAACAACAAAGCTCATGAAAACAGTACCCTCAATATCCATCCTCCTGGCTTGTGTGGGATATTTCAATTTCTTGTTCACAAACTTGTAAAAGGCCTCGAAACCACCCCCCGGCTCCGGCATGCTTTCTACTATGTCAAAAGGCAGTTCATTTAAAGGTTCTTCAGGTAGGTCTACAAAATCTGTCTCTGGAGGGTCTGGAATCTCTGTGGGGTCAATATTCAGAGGAGGAATATCCTTAACCACTTCATCAGGGTCTGCCGGAATCGGATTATGAACCACCGGCTTTGGAGGTGGTGGCGGTGGTGGTTTGATTTCAGTAATTGGAGGAATAGTCTCCTCAACAAAGGTCATATCAGTCAAATCCAAAGGATTTACCACTTCCTTCTGCTTATACTCAAAAGCAGACACTACCAGCAATAGTGCTGAAAACAATCCAATCTGAAAGAAAAGGCCGGACTTGTTCCTCAGGTCCTTTTCGGGCTTCTTACGTTTTTCCATTTTTCTTACTTTTAAATAAAACATATTCAGAAATATCCGGCCGGGATATTATTTTACTCACTTGCTCATTTTCAATGGTTGGCAAATCATCTTCCTTAAGCATTTTGGTGATGAAATACACACTCCCCATCAGTAGCACAAAAAACAAGAACAGCAGTACTAATTTTAACAAACGCCTTAATCGGCTACCACGCTGATGTTTCTTCATCACATCATAGTAATTCTTATGTCCTTCTATTC
>CALBPF010000372.1 GCA_937899105.1 uncultured Flammeovirgaceae bacterium
ACTAAGATCGGTTTGAAATTTTTCACCCCACCGGTGGTTCCATCGGGTATTGAAACCAAGGTTTCGCACAAAGTGATCTTGAATGGACTGATCCTCATCATTCGAGGAGTTATAGTCTAATACGCTGGTCGAACGCAAAGCGCTAATAGTTATCTTATCGCTACCTGCCGGTTCATAGACCCACTTCACGTTGATATCAGAAAATGTGAGCCTGCTGTTATATTCAAAATTACCTTCCGTTAAGTCTTGTTGAATGTCTTGGGTTAGTGTTCCATCAAATAACTTATCACTTATTGAATTAAAGGTGGGGGTAGCAATTAGGTTGTTATAAGAAGTGCGACCTGCTAACATCAAACTGGATTTATTATCACTTAATGGAAGATTTGCATAGAAATCACCATGGGTCATGTTTACTCCTGCCTCAAATTCAGTATCTGACATATTTTCGCGAGAATCCGCTAGTATCAAACCTGCACTAGCGCCGCCGTATTGCACAGGAATGTAATTCTTATAGATGTTGACTTCGCCAATTGAGGAGGGTATAAATGATGATATATTTCCAAAGTAGTGTGCTGGCTGGTAAATTGGAATATTGTTCCAGTAGATGAACGTATTATCTCTGGCGCTCCCTCGAATATTCAGTCCTCCGGCAGATTCATCATTGGAATTAATCCCGGCAAGTATTTGGGTCGATAAAAAGATGTCACGTTCCGAGAGCCCCGGAAGTATTTCCATTTCCTGGGGTTTGATAGTTATCCTTGAAGAGCTGTTATTGGTGCTTATGCCATTGTTTAAATATTCCTTGATTAGCACTTCATTTAACTCTTGGCTGGAGGATTCCATGGCCACTTCCAGTGATATACCTGCCTCATATTCCTCGACATTGAACTCCGCTGTAGAGTATCCTAAGAACGAAAACTCCAAAACAGCATTGATTGGCTCAGGTATAATGACATTGAAATATCCATTTCCATCTGCAACTGCTCCGAGAAGGGAACCTATTATATATAGTGTTGCAAAAGGTAAGCTTTCAGCTGTAATGGCATCGAACACCCGGGCTCATAAAACAACGGCCTCGGGCTATTTTATAGAAATGAACTAATCTTCAATCCGTTCGAATGATAGCTGATGGTCATTAAGTAGCTCTTTGAAAAACTCATCAATAGGGGTGTTCTTAGCGTTAATCGTAACGGGCAAACCTTGTAATTCCTTCCTTGAGAAAGCAAAGTACAGGTCATACTCTTTCTCCAGGTCATTAAGCGCCTGACTTAGTGGTTTATCCTGCACGGAATAATTGATCAGCAGCCCTTGACCATATGTCAGGTTGGACAATAGCACAAACAATCCTAATAGTCTACTCATGGATTCAGTCCGATGACTTTGAGTTTCTTTGTGTTAGGATCATACGAATAATCGATGTTTAAATTGTCCAGCACTAGTTTAAATGCCGATTCAGGATTTTCATGCGGGAAGGCGCCGTTATAGATTAATTCATCTAAAGAACCGTTATATTGGATAGTAATGCCGAATATGTGTCTTAGTTCTTCCAGAGCAACCGGAAGCGGGACATCATCAAGTTTTGTAATGCCGTCCATCCAGGAAGGTCCATCTTTCAGATCCTTGGTTTCTGACCGTACCAGGTCTCCCTTTTCAAAGCGCACGGCCATTCCCGGGGTAAGATCGATACTTTTCTGGCTAACGGTGACATTTACCTTGCCTGTAAAGCAAAATACATCCAGGGTTTTGTACCTGCTTTTCACGTTGAAGCTAGTACCCAATACCGCTGTAGTCCCTGTTTCAGTTACAATGGAAAAAGTGCTTCCCGGATTAACATCAAAAAATGCCTCTCCTTTTAATTCAACTTGTCTTTTTTTTGACCATTGCTTCTCGTTATAAGTAAGGTCTGAGTTGGCGTTAAGTTTAACCTGAGAACCATCAGGTAGCGTCACTATTTCTTGTTCGCTCAATCCGGTAGAAATAGTGGCGCCTGTATTCTTAAGCAAGTAAGTAATAGTTAAAGCCAGTAAAATGGCGGCTGCTGCGGCGATCTTAAAGACCGGTCGCATGAATATGGTTTTTGATCGTTGATGACCAGGGTTGGAAATTCTGCCCTTTAGTTGGTCAAGGGCGCCCCGGACATCATAATCAGGAGCCTCAAGATTTTCAGCTGCCGCAACAATTTTAAGGAACTCAATACCGTCCTCTGAAGTCTCAAAGGCCTCCTTATCTGCTTGGCTTAGCTCGTTGTTGAGCCATTTGCTTAAGAAAGTATCGTCTTGCTCCCAGTCTTTCATTTGCTCATATTCACTTTTACATACTCTAATTTGCTATTCACCCTACCCCTTAATTTAAATACGTTGACAAATTTGCCTCAGCTTCACTAAAGCCTTATGCATCCTTTTTTCAACAGCTTTTACGCTTACTCCCTGCAAGGCAGCTATTTCTCCATAGGTCATTTTGTCTATACGGTTTAAAAGGAACGTTTCACGTTGACCATCCGGTAGTTGCTCTATGGCCTGCTTTAAGTTTTTGGATAGCTCATCATACTCTAACTCATACTGCGGACTTTCCTGCACTAAAGGATCAGGTTGACTCGCTGCATGGCGATTACGTACTTTTTCTTTTTCAACAAGTTTTAGAAATTGATTCTGAGCTACTTTAAAAAGATAAGCTTTGGCTAATTCGGGGGTCACGCTCTTACAGTTTTGCCATAAAACAAAAAAAGCTTCCTGAACCACGTCTTCTGCCTGTTTTAAGTTTCTAAACTTATAGAGCAGAAAATTTCTGAGGGATGAAGATAGCTCCAAGAAGATTTTCTCGTAGACCGCCTCCTTACAAACATCACTCTCTGTTTTCAAATGCTAAAAATTTGAGGTCAATATAACAGATTTATGTTTAGTCGGTTTTTGATCGCGTAACTTCTACAAAAAAAATAATTACAGGGGTAGGGTATTAGCGTGCAAGCGGGTTTACCAAGAAAATTAACCTTGATATGAATCAGCTACCAAGAGTCTTTGCCATATGTCTGATCACCTTACCTGTTATATTGATAGTTGCGAGACTATCACAAAATAAGGGCTGGGCCGGTTTTCGATCCGGTCATGGATATGATGTTACTTACTCCATGCAGTTAACTGGTAAGCCTGGTTACTCCGTACGTACTTTTTTACCGGCCACAAATCAAAGGCAGAAAGTAACGTTTGAAGGAGACCGTAAATTTAGTTCAATAAGCCTGGAGAATAACAATAAGGTTGTCAAATGGAAAGGAGTTTCGCACCTACAAAAAGAACTGAGCCTTAGGGTTTTCTTTAAAGGGGAGCAAATCTCTTATCACATAGATCCTTCCATAAATTATAAACCTAATTCCGATCCAAAACTGAAAAAATATTTAGGTTCCACTTCATACATACAATCCGAGCATCACAAAATCCGTGCTCTGGCTCTGCACCTCAGTTCGCCATATACCAAGACTTTGGATATAATAAGGAGTTTTTACGACTATGTGTTGGCTATGCCTTCGGCGTCAACAAGTGAGCTTACTGATGCCTTGATGGCATTAGAAAATTTTGAGGCTTCGTGCAATGGGAAGAGCAGGCTTTTTGTAGCGCTTTGTCGGAATATGAAGATACCCGCAAGAGTGAGCGGAGGGTTGATACTGGAAGATACTACCAAGAAGACCTCTCATTTGTGGGCTGAAGTTTATATCGGGGAACAGTGGGTGCCCTTTGATGCTCTAAATGGACATTTTGCCGGTTTACCAGCTCATTATATGGAGCTGTATAAGGGCGATCATTTTCTTTTTAGGCGTACGGCAGGTATACCTTTTGAATATCAGTTTCGAATTGAAAAAAAACGCATAAACCACTTTCCCAAATGGGCTTTGATAAACATTTGGGAAGTCATTGACAAGGGAGGGATTCCGGTGAGCATGATCATGGCGCTATTGTTACTCCCTCTAGGAACACTTCTTATGGGTATCTTCAAAAATATTGTAGGTATCCAGACTTTCGGAGTGTTCCTTCCTATCCTGATTGGCCTGGCCTTTATCAATTCAGGACTACTTCCCGGGCTCATATTATTCACGGTGATTGTGTTGGTTGTTCCGGTAATAAACTTTCCATTGGAAAAATGGGGGATCCAATACAATGCCAAGATATCACTCATGCTAACTGCGGTGGTAATTATGTGCTTGCTGTCCGTGAAGTTGCTGCATGAAACCCAGTGGTATAACTCCAAATCGGCCTTGTTCTTTCCAATTATCATGGTAAGCATCGTATGTGAGCGGTTTGCTAAAAAAATAGATGAGGAAGGTGTGGTAGAGGCTTTTAAGCTTTATGCGGCCACCTTGCTGGTCACGCTGATCCTATACTTCATACTTTCTACTCCCACCATACAAAATTTTATAATCACGTTTCCTGAGATCATTTTCACCTTGGCGGGCTTCAATCTCCTATTAGGAAAGTGGATAGGATTGAGGCTTACAGAATATTATCGGTTTCAGAAAGTGATCAATTCCTAAAACAGATTAGTAATGAATGTATTTCAAAGAATTACCCAAATACGGGAAAGGGTAGTAGGGATGAATGAACGCAATATTAACCTGATATATCCTTACAATGCCAAATCAGATTATAAGTATGCTGATGACAAGTACATGGCAAAAATGCTGATGGAAAAGCATCAGGTTGCCTGCCCTAAAACCTATACAGTGGTAGATCAAATTGGTCAGATTGATATTGCCTGGCAGGCCGTTAGGGAGTGGAAAGAGCTGGTAATTAAACCGGCAAAAGGGGCAGGAGGAAAGGGTATAATGATCCTTAGGCAAGATAATGGGGTCTGGCTGGAAGCGGGTGCTCAGGTGAGTGAAGAACAGATCTTTACGCACATCGCCAATATCATTTTTGGAGTCTACTCTTTTGGCGACTCAGATGTGGCTTTGGTGGAAGAATACATTCATCCGCACCCCTTCTTTCATAAGTTGTACCCTAAAGGAGTGCCTGACATAAGAATAATTCTTTTAAAGTCAGTACCGCTCTTAGGGATGTTACGCATGCCTACGGCTGCATCCAATGGCAAGGCTAACTTACACCAAGGGGGCTTAGGAATAGGGATAGAAATGGACACCGGCTGTTTGAAGGAAGCCTATAATGGAAAAGTACATATTGATCATCATCCGGACAGCAATAGGTGTATACCGGGTCTTATCATCCCGTATTGGGAGGAACTCATGGCTTTGGCTGTAGCAGCATCTAAATGTTTTCCATTGAATTACATGGGCGTGGACCTGGTCATTGACAAAACCAAAGGACCTATGGTAATGGAGGTCAATGTTCGACCTGGCCTGGGGATACAGCTCGCTAATAAGCAAGGATTAAAACAAGTAATAGATAAAATCATGATGAAAGAAAAATGAAAAAGTTAAAGTCTAAAAAAGTTTACCTGTTTGTACTCACACTACTACTCATGGTATCATTTTTCGATCGAATGGGCGCCAGGGGAGAATTGCACATCAGCATTTCAAACCCGCGTAAGTCTGAAACAGAAAAGTCGCCAAACCAAAAAAACACTTACAATGAAAAAAATACTATTGCCAATAATTCTCATGGTAATTGCTCACCTCACCTACGCGCAGTGGGAGCGCAAATCAAAACTCGGTTTTAGCGGAGGTTATGAATCTAATGTATTCCTCAACCCACCATCACTTGTTGCGGATGGAATAACGATGGGTCGAGACCAACTGCTGGAAAGCGGCACTTTTCAACGAGTTTATCTGAATAATACATTCGTGCTGGATACTTTGAATCATCGTCTTAAAATCAAGGCTAATGTAGGAGCATCCATATATCAAACGGAAATTAAAGCAAACCGGCATACTTATGACATTGGCGTTTCCTATCGAAAAAAGGTTGGAAGAAAAAAGTACTTTGAAATAGCTCCTGAATATAACAGAAGGCAAAGAGACGGAGTAAATGAGACCGATGCCGTAATAAGAACGCCATTTTCATTTCGACAGGTCTTAATCCCATTTCATTTTGATTATTATCTAGGCAAGCGTGCCTGGTTAAAAACACAGGTAGGCTATCTTTTTAAAGATTATGATCGCGTAGAGGGAGAAGAGCTGTATTATAGATCACCATTTGTAACCGCTGCTATTAGTAAGAAATGGCTCGGCAGCGAGGCTACAAAAAAACTCACCGTCACAGCGAATGGTCAATGGAGAAAATATACGGATGTAGAAGCAATAACAAGTAACGCGGAAGACCCGGAATTTGAATCAGAGGAACGCAGCTGGAATTACATTAGACTTAACACAGAGTTTGAGATAATTGACTCAGAAAATAAATACAGGGCGCTATTTGGTTTGTACCATCTGAGGCGAGTGGATGTAGATGGTCCAAATGGTTATGCCCAATTTTCACCTGGAATTCAATTCAAGTACAA
>CALBPF010000373.1 GCA_937899105.1 uncultured Flammeovirgaceae bacterium
CTAAGCGGAGCCTTGAAACTCAGCGCAGATGAAGCACCTGATTTTCGAAAAAACTGCAAGTATCTTCTTAATATGTTTTAAAAAGAGCCTACTATTGAACCAGTCATGTAAAACTCAGAAAGAACAAAATCAGGGAGAATAAAGTCCTACCAATAGTATGTTCAGATTCTATAAATTAATCTAGCGCAAAATATGAAAACACTTAATCGTATGATGACCAACATTTGCTCAAAGAATCTTGATGAGAGCAAAGTTTTCTATACTAGCTTATTTGACTTCAGCATAGATTATGACAGTGACTGGTTCATACACCTCATTTCAAAGGACAAACAGCTTGAGTTAGGTATTATTAACGCCACTCATGAGATTGTGCCAAAAAGTACTCAGACCCGTCCTGAAGGTTTTTATATTACATTCGTTGTCGAAAAAGCAGATGACATTTTTCAAATCGCAAAAAACGAAGGGTTTGACATAGTAAGTGAACCAACCGATACGTTTTACGGGCAACGGAGATTGCTGCTTCGCGATCCGAATGGTGTTATTGTAGATGTCTCCTCTCCTATCCCCAACTTTCAATTTTAACCAATCATTATGAGCCGGAGAGTATAAAACGTTCCACTATTTGAATTTGACCTTGCGAGCTAAGAACCAGATTAATCTAATTAAGATTCAGTCGCCATGTTTCCGGACGTTGCGCTATCGTCTACCGTACTGAGTTGACTCACGTACCGCCAATCCGCAGTAGCCTCACCAGCAGTAAAGGTAGTCAACAAATACCCTCTTTGTGAAGCATCCGCATATTTCAGATCATCAATCAATGCAACATTAGCTTGTTCAAATCCCCCCAATACATTAGGATCTGTTCCGAAAATTCCTTCGAATCCCGGGGATGAAACGGATGCGGTAGCAAATTCAGCCCCAACTTTCGACTTTTGCCCTGTACCAAGATCGGTGAGCGAGTGCTCCGCATACCATGCATTGTGAGTATCTCCGGCAATCGAAATAAGTTTTTTGCCGGCTTGAGCAGCGGCAGCAAGGATCTCATCTCTTTCTACCGGATATCCATCCCAGGCATCCAGATTATAAGGTAGCACTGTTTCCACCCGTGCTTTTTCTTCATCCGTAACTGTGGGATCGGAAAGTTCTATCCTCGCCTTTATAGTTACTAAATCAGTTACTAAAGTATTATAAGCTACCAGGGTTGCTTCTGAAGTATCTCCAGCCGCTATTTGCGCAGTAATAGTTAATAATTCGGTAGGAATTTGATACTTGGCCATTAACACCTGGCTACCCAGCACTTGCCAAGAGGCGGTATTAGAGGTTAGCTGATCGGTTACCCAAGATTTTTGGGTGATACCAAGAATGGTCCTGGTAGGTGATAACCAATCAACCAAAAAAGCGTTGGCATCCAGGCTACCGTCAGACTGTAAATAGTTAAGATAATTGAGTTGTTCTTCCCTGCCTATTATCCTGGTATCCAGCATAATAAGGTTTACTATATCCCCAATTTCGAAATTTCGGTAGATTATTGAATTATCGGTAACCCGTGCCGGAAGATACTCGTGCCATACCTGGAAAGCATTTGCTTTTCTTACTTCAAATGAGCCCTCACTATCATCGTGATTTTCCGCTCCATCTTGAAAGGCATCATTCGCTATCTCATGATCATCCCAAACGCAAATAAAAGGCTTTAGCCGATGTGCTTCCTGCAGTTGCTCATCACCCCTATACTGACGATACCTGGCTCTATATGCATCAACAGTAACGATTTCACCAGATGGATCATGCTCCCGCCCCAGCGCCACCGTATCCGTGCCATTAGCATCCGTACCATAGGTGGTAGGGCCACTTCCATATTCATAAATATAGTCTCCGAGATGTACTACAATGTCGGCTTCGGAAGCGGCAACAGCTCCATAAACGTTGAAAAGTCCTGCCTGAAAATTAGCGCACGAAACAACGGCTAATTTTACCTCGGTGGCCTCGCCAGAACCAGGTAATGTCTTTGTTTGGCCGATGACAGAAGTCACGCCTGTCACATCGTTTCTGAATCTATAGTAATAGACGGTATTAGAAGAAAGATTCGCCAAATCAACAATTATGGTATAATCGCTATTAACGTCTATTTGAACAGTTTCACTGGCAACAACACTCCCTTCAGCAAAATCAGCATCGGTGGCTACATCAAGTATAATGGAAGGGTCAGTTGTTTCATTGGCATCAGGCGTGTAGCGTGACCATAAAACTACCTGATTCTGAGTGGGGTCAAAACTGGCTACACCCTGTAAGAATCCAAAGTCAGAACCCTCCACCCCAGCCGGTACAAAAGGATCCGAATCGTCATCATCACCACACCCTGTCAACAAGGAAGGCAGAGCGGCGATACCCGCAGATGCTACTATTGAGTTCCTTAAAAAATTTCTTCTTGATAATTTTTCTATTAGTTGTTTATTCTTTGTGCCCATCGAAACCATTTTTATAAGATTCAAAGGTAGTGGGTCAAGGTCACCTGTGCTTTTTAGAAAAGTAATTTATAGATTAAGAATGGCTCCACGTTCCTGGCAAAGGATAACAATTTACTAACAAACATGGAACATCCAAGTAACGCTATCCGGGTTGAAGCTATTTGTATGACTTGGAAGTTACCTAGTATTTTAAGACCTTAAGGTAACCACATCAAGCACATGTTAAGAATCTGTTTATTAAATTCTTTTTGGATTTTAGGCATCATAGTTTATGGACAAGCAAAGAATGATCGTTTGGATGGATTCTATATTAGCGTAAACCAGTTTGTGAAAAACCAACCCTCAAAAACGGGTTTTCACATATATGAAAAGTCGAAACCACCAACTTCTTCTTTTGGCGCCTTTGTGTTAAAAGAGGGCTGTTTTATAGGAGTCGCAACTGATGAGCCGGTTGGTGAAATTTGGGGATTTACTTTAGATGGTAAGTCTTACATTAACCATAATGGATGTTATTATCGAATTGTACAACATGGCCAACTATGTACCTACTATTATTTAGAAAGTAGCATTGTACAATACAAAAAGACCAACTGAAGACTTCCACGCTCACAAAACTCCCAAGGTTCAAGAAAAGGTGTTGGTAGCCAGTACCGGTGAGGTTCTAGACAAGAGGGCAAATGTCAGAAGAATTATAGAAATCATTAAATCTGACCCCGATTTTCGTGATAAACGGATTAGCAAAAAGAAAATTGATACGCACATTTCAGAATATAACGATAGACACTCGCTTACACAGCTAGCCCGCTCACTAAAAAACTGAACCCTGCTTTAGTAACGAATAGTTCAAAGGTGGTATGCTGGAAAATAAGATTTATCTGGCAAGTCTTCTGCCCAAAAGGTAAACTCTTCCGTCTACAAATATATATATATATATATTTGATCTGATATGTCATCTGCGATACTAGCAATTGATAATTCTATAGTAATCAATTAAGTTTATTGAGATCTTCAGAAAACTTTCGAATGATTTTTAGAACAAGCAGATATTTCAGCCATAGTAGAAATACTAACCAATGATAAGCTGGGCCGGCAGAGAGAAGACGTTAAAGATCCACTTCACCAGGACTATTATGATGCATTTTCAAAAATCAATACCCACCCTAATCAAGAGTTAATCGTTGTAGAAAATGATGCTCAAATCGTTGGTACCCTGCAGTTAAGTTTCATTCACTACTTACCACCGAGGGGGAATGCGAGCGCAGATAGAAGCGGTAAGAATACGGGCCGATCAAAGAAATAAAGGTTTAGGAAAGGAATTGTTTAACTGGCTATTGAAAGAACAAAGGAAAAAGGTGCGCACTTAGTACAACTGACCACGGATAAGAAACGGCCGGAGGCTCTGAAGTTCTACAAATCGCTAGGTTTCGAAGCGAGTCATGAAGGGATGAAACTTCCACTTTAAGTAAAAGAGGCCACCAAAAGGCAGCCTCTCAACCGAAAACAACAACCCACTTTATCTCATTGAGGGCGGTAATATAACCGCATCGATTACATGTACCACGCCATTTTTAGCCTTAACATCCGCGGCAACGACGTTGGCATTTTCAATCTTAACACCTCCGCTTTTAATGGCAACCTTTATTTTTTCACCTTGCACGGTGGTCGCCTTTTGGCCATTAGAAAGATCGGTTGACATTATTTTACCTGATACTACATGATACTTTAAGATGGCCACTAACTGATCCTTGTTTTCGGGCTTTAGTAGTGACTCCAGGGTTCCTTCCGGCAAAGCAGCAAAGGCTTCATCGGTTGGGGCAAAAACGGTGAAAGGGCCATCACTTTTCAGCACATCAACAAGCCCTCCGGCTTTTACTGCAGCCACCAAGGTTATAAGGCCATCATTTCCAACCGCCAGATCAACGATGTCTTTAGATTGTGACTTTACGGTAGATCCCATGGCTAAAACCATAGCCATAACACCAAATACAAACACTTTTAACTTTTGAGTTTTCATAATTAGAATGTTTAATCTTTTGATACACTCTAACTACGACCTGAACAGGTTCTTTGGATTTTTTGACCCTAACTTTTTTTGAGAAAACCCTTCACATAGGTTTTTTCCACTGTGGCCCTGGGGGTTCCACCTTCCTTCTCAAGGGTGACAGCAAAAGCCATAACATCGCCTTTGATAACTTTCAACTCCTGTACCAAATTGTTATGGTCAAATATCCCCGCATCAATAGGTGGTTGATTGACTTTAATTGCCCAGAGCTGATATTGATGCCCGTGGGGAGGCTCGGGAAGGTTATCTACACTTATAAATACGGCGTTTGAATTTTTATTCCAAAATACATTAGCATAAGATTCAGGCGATAACGGGAGGCCATCCATTCTCACATGAATGTTATCTTCATTTAAGAAATGCGCAATTCTCAAATTCGCATATTCAAGTTTTTGAGATGCGGTTTCAACCTGCTCCGCTATTACATTTTTTTCGGCCGCCAGCTGTTTTACTTCATTTCTACTTTGTCGAAGTTCAGAAGCGAAATAAATGTTGAATCCAATACTGACCAATAAAAAAAAAGATGCAGCTATTGCCCAAAAGGGTTTCTTTTGGTGCATGGTGATGAGAGGTATCTTCTCAATGGGTTCCGGGGCTTCAAGCTCCTTAAAAACCTCATGAAGTAAACTTTTATCTGGTTGGCTACCTGAAGCTTCAGCATATTGGTTAATTGACGTTCTCAGCTTGCCAAGTTCTTCCTGTATTTCCGGATGGCTCTCGACCATTCGGTCCACCTCAATCATTTCTTGCTCGTCCAATTCTCCCATAAGATAGGACTCTAAGATTCCTGATGCTATATATTCCCGTATATCCACCTTAAATAATAGACCTCAAATGCGCCAAAGCTGATCTTATCCGGGTTTTAACAGTACCTAGAGGCATTCTTAAATTTTCTGCTATTTCTCTTTGGGTAAAACCCTGAAAATAAGCTAAATCTATTAAATCCTTCTGATTAGGTGGTAGTTGGTTGATTACTTGCCTCATATATAGTTGCTCCAACTCTTCATTCTCATCCTCTTTTTCAATAGATACGAGCTCAGGTGACCTTCTGGATTCCTGTGTCAGCCTAAAATCCTTGGTTCTTGTTTTGTCAATGGCTGCATTTCTACAAATACTTACAAGCCATGTAAACAGGCTGCCTCTGCTCTTGCTGTAGGAGTCTGAATGATTCCATATTTTAATCAACGACTCCTGAAGCACATCTTGAGCTAATACATTGTCTTTTACAATCCGAAGAATAACATTGAAGAGCGCGGCAGAATAGTTTTCGAAAATAAGCTCTAAAGCACGCTTGTCTTTTTTACTGAGTAACAGAATTAAGTGTTCCTCACTATCCAATTCTGAAATAGTACGCTTGATCTGGACAGACAAATTTGACTTTAGTTGAGAACGGTCTTACGCCAATATTGTTCAGCCTTTTACCTTTAAAGTATCAAAAAATTAAACAATTAAGACCGGCTATCGGGTTATAAAATTTATTAAATGATCTGCGAGACTTAAAAATGAGCCAATTTTTGATATTTGCAGAAATTTAAAGGGAATGCGATTACCATTAATTAAACACACCGTAGAGTTTATTCAAACCCACGATGAAGATTGGGTGAATGAAACCATAGAATTACTTGAGCACATCAGTGAAGCCAAGGGAATAAAAGATGAAGAACTGGAAGTTATTGGCGAGCTCATTTCAAACATGTTTGGCGCCATAGAGGTCAATAAAGATATAAAAGCAGGAAAACCTCAAAAAGAGGCGCTTAATGATTTTATGAAAAGAGTAGTGGGCACCATCAGCTAAATAAAGAGGCTGTCTGAAAAGGTAGAAAACCAACATTTCAAGTCATTCTGGCCAAGGAAGAATCTCGCTAAGTTTTTTATTTTAAGCAGTCACTTAAGTTTAGTAAGATCCTTAGCAGACTTAAGATGACATACCTTTTAAGACAGCCTCTTTCATGTAGGAGCTAGTCGTTTGAAAGCGGTTCATATTCCTTAAAAGGAGACAGATCAGCCTTTTCTGCTGCTGATCTAAACTGGGGCCACTCGTTTTTGTAAAATTCGTTGACCGCCTCAATAGCTTCTTCAAGTTTAGATTCGGCTTGCTCTACTAATCTCAACTCTGTTGCGCCCGGAGCTACTAATGCTGAACTCACATAGAAGCCGGCCGTACCAAAACGACTTGAGATAGATGGTATAGGAGAGCGAATTATACCTTGCTTTTTACTGTTATCCTCCCCAACAAACGGGATCATAAGGTTTTCTATGGAATCCTTAACCGCTTTGGTCTTGTCTATCATTTCCTTAAAGCCTTCCTTATCTTTCTCCTTCATTTTTTTCATATAGTCGTCTGCAATCTCTTTTGATTCCACTAATCGCTGCATAGCCATACCCGCTAACCCTTGTCCATTTTCAATTCTTTTTAACATTTCCCGTTTTGCAGAAAGCATACTATTTGACATTTCTACGCGCGGATCAAACCGAACGTTAATCATTGTGGAATCACTCTTTTCACCGAAAGTTAGTCTGAGTTTGTAGCTACCCGGCAAAACAGTAACCCCACGCGGTTCGGCCGCACCTTCTTTCACTTTTCTACGGCTTGGTCTACGTTGTCCCTTCTCTTCAAGCCCCCAGTACATGCGATTGAGGCCTTTTTCCTTTGGAGCTTTTCTTTTGATAGTTCTGATTAAATCTCCGGATCCGTTAAAAACTTCAAGGGTTAGAGAATCATAGCTGATCTTATCTTCTTTTTCAACTTCGTCTTCCACAGGTTTTGGTTCAGGCTTAGCAGCTTTCTTTTTTCTTTTACTCTTTTTAACCGGCTCTTCTTTAACCACCTCTTCTTTTTCTTCCGGTTTGTTTACTATGTAGGACAGCATGGCCCCGCCTTTTCTATTCCCACCATTATAAATAGCATCTGCTCCAAAACGTGTTCCTGATGGTTGCTGATTTAGGGTAATAAACGCATCAGGAGCGTCAAAAAGAACTACTTGTTTTTGCATGGTAGAACCTCCGCTTTTAGCAAGCTCCCTTAACGGCCTGATGTCATCCAATACGTACGCTGCACGACCATAGGTTCCAATCACCAAATCATGCTCTCGTGGATGGATGACCAAGTCCATGGTAGAAACATTCGGATAATTTTCACCCCACTGCGTCCAATTTTCTCCTGCATCTATACTTACATATAAACCACCGTCAGAGCCAAGAAACATCAAGTTGGGCTCTACAGGATCCTGAACAAAACAAAGTGTGTACGTCCAAACCTGGCTTTCATTAACCAAGCTGCGCCAAGTTTTTCCATAATCAGCTGTATGGAATAAATACGGTTTAAAATCGAAGTTTCTATAATTATTAACGACAGCAAAAGCCTCTCCGGCGTTGTAAGTAGAAGCCTTAATTTGTGCAACCCATCCGGCATTCGGCATGCCGGTGATATTAGCGGTTACATTCGTCCAGGTTTGCCCTCCATCCCTGGTTATTTGTATCAAGCCATCATCCGTACCTACCCAAAGCAAATCTTTTTCAATAGGGCTAGGTGCAACCGCCAGGATAGTAGTATTATTTTCCGCACCGGTAGCATCCATGGTCAGACCTCCACTTTTGTCCTGCTTCTGCTTTTCAGGATCATTTGTGGTAAGATCCGGTGAGATAATGGACCAGGTAACTCCCTTATCTGAACTTTTATGCACAAACTGACTGCCAAAATACACCGTGGAGTTATCAAAAGGATCTTGTGCGATAGCGGCGTTCCAGTTAAACCTTAAACGCATGTCAGGATTAGGGTGAGTAGGACGTACAATTCTTGTATGACCTGTCTCTCTATCATACCTGACAACAAAGCCCTGCTGCGACATTGAATATCCATACCTCGAATCATCAGGATCAGGAATAACATCAAACCCGTCGCCAAACGAAAGTTCTTGCCAGTATGAATTTCTTATCCCTTGTGATTTCCAAACGTAGGCCGGGCCACCCCAAGAGCCATTGTCCTGCATACCTCCGTACACATTGTAAGGGTATTCCATATCAACGTTAATATGGTAGAACTGCGCTAGCGGTAAGTTTTCTACAAAGCGCCAGGACTTGCCACGGTCCCTGGTTATGTTGAGTCCACCATCGTTACCCTCTATCATAAAGCTTGGATCTTCCGGATTGATCCACCAGGCATGGTGATCGGGGTGTACACCATTATCGACACCATAAGCAGGCATCAGTTGTTTAAAAGACTTACCGGCATCTTCACTCACGTTCACGTAAGTGAAGACAGTATAAACCCTATTCTCATTTTGAGGATCTACATAGATATCCGAGTAATAGAAAGGCCGATTACCTATTTCACTCCCCTTATCATTTACTTTCTCCCAAGTATAACCTCCATCATTAGATCGATAGAAAGCATTCTTCTTGGATTCCACTAATGCATATACTCTTTTTGGATCGCTTTTGGAAACGGCAACTCCTATTCTACCTAAATCCCCTTTAGGAAATCCATCGTCTTCGGATATCTTCTTCCAGTTTTCACCTCCGTCTACCGTAACATACAATCCTGAACCAGGCCCTCCTGAATTGAACGTCCATGGTTTTCTGCGGTGCTCCCACATGGCGGCAAACAGCTTATTAGTATTAGTAGGGTCAGCCACCAGATCAGCTACCCCGGTTTTATTGTCAACGAAAAGTACTTTCTTCCAGCTCTTTCCCCCATCAGTAGTCTTAAATATTCCCCTTTCCGGGTGTTCACCCCAAGGGGACCCAATAGCGCCTACATATACAATGTCCGGGTTGTCCTTATTTATTACAATGCGATGAATGTTTCGCGTTTTCTCCAAACCCATAAGGTCCCAGCTTTTTCCTCCATCCAGGCTCTTATAGAGACCATAACCCCCGTATAAGCTGTTTCTGGGATTACCCTCCCCGGTTCCAGCCCATACCACATCCGGATTATCTTGCTGGATAGCTACAGCGCCGATAGAAAGGATTTTTTCTTTATCAAAGACCGGCTCCCAGTCGATACCTCCACTTTCAGACTTCCAAAGGCCTCCCGATGCAGTTCCGACATAAATAAGATCCGGATTAGAATGCAGTGCGTCTATTGCTGTAACTCTGCCACTCATACCGGCCGGACCTATACTTCTGGGTTTCATACCTTTTAGTAATTCCATATCTATGGATTGAGCGATCAGGCTGGTGGAAAAAACCGCGCAGATAAATACCGCACTAAGAAAGTTCTGAATAGATTTTATCATTATTGGAGAAGGTTATAAACCTGTAAGCTGGTTCAGACATTACTGAAAACAAACAAGTAGTACTTTAAAGCACTATATCTTTCCATGAGTGGTACAAACAGGCCTAAAAAATGAATTTGATCTGCTTTAGGTCATAATGTCGTACACCATCGGGCCTGCTAATAGCTATGCGACCATTATCGAGAACATCGACAACCTCACCTTGAAACAGTTCCCCGTCATTAAACATGCATTGATTACCATAGCCTAAAAGTCGTTGGAGATAATCATTCTTGAGCGACAACGCTCCTCCTCTCTTTAGCTGTAAGTATCTCTTTTCAATGGCAAAACATAAGTCCTCGAGTACCACTGATAATTCGTATTTGTGATTACAAATTAATCTTAGGGAAGTAGCATTCGGTGTTTCAAATACAGTTTGATTAATATTTAAGCCGATCCCAACAATTGAGCTATCCACACTTGCACCACTTACAGAATTCTGAATAAGAATACCCGCTATTTTCTCTTTGCCATAATAGACGTCATTTGGCCACTTTACTTGAAATCCCGGATCAAACTTATCCAAAAACTCCGCCACACCTAAAGACATAGCCATTGCCAATTGAAATTGCCTGTTGACATTTACAAAAGTTGGCTTGAGGATCAGAGAAAATGTAAGGTTCGCACCGGCTGCAGATTCCCAGGAATTTTCCATCTGACCCCGCCCTGCGGTTTGGTCATTGGCGATCACAATTGTTCCCTCAATAAATACTCCTGACTTTGTCAGGCTT
>CALBPF010000374.1 GCA_937899105.1 uncultured Flammeovirgaceae bacterium
AAATCAAGGTCTAACTAGGTAGCTATGAAAAAGTAACTAAGGGAGCAAGACTGAGATATTATTTGATACTAGTTTTACAAGACAAATTATCTTTGATTGCCCTAAATTTTACAGGAGATAGTTTTTGCCAACAAATACGTCATTACATGCCTTCAGAGAATACGATACGAAAGTCGATCCTTTTTCTTGAAAAGTTGGAAATCCTTCCCAACTTTTCAAGAAAAAACTGAGAAATGAACATGCTATGTATAAGACAATTTCTGTAATATATTCAGAGAGATAACCAAGATAAGTAAAGAATTGTGCAGCAGACCGTCATCCCAAAATGCAGGATCATGAAACGGTACATTTATAACCAAAGCGCTTTAAAAGCTAGCTCCTCAATGTATTTCACCCGTTCCAAATGACATTCCATTCGTAAAGTATAGGACTCCGGATAACTTTCAATGGGAACTACTATCCTCAAACTGAGAGCCCTTGGTTGATAAACACTATTACAGCTTCTATTGGTTGGTTCAAACTGCTTCAACTCCTCATATCTTAATGGTCAATCACTACTTTGCCCATAGCTTTCCCACTCTCAAGAAGGCGGTATGCTTCTAGAGCTTGCTCCAAACCAAATGATTGATCTGTTAGAATAGGTGTTAAGTTTCCTGATTCTACAATTTGCGTAATCGCATTCAGGATCATACGATGTTCTTCGCGCTTGAAATTGTGTATCATAGGAATAAGCATAAATACGACATGTAATGAAAGTCCTTTGAAGTGAGCGGTGCTCAAGTCCATCTCGCAGATAGAAACAGTGGTGGCGATCTGTCCATTCAAAGCAGCAGCTTGAAATGAATTGATCAGGTTTTGACCACCTACTGAATCATAAATTAGGTCAAAACCGATCCCCTTTGTATGTTTATTAACATAGCTTTCTACAGTTTCTACCTTATAGTTGATTGGTTTAGCGCCTAAGGATTTGATAAGTTCAAGCTGCTTTTCACCACCACCCGTGGCATATACGTCCGCTCCAAAATGTCTGGCTAATTGTAGCGCAACATGCCCCACACCACCAGATCCGCCATGAACCAGTACTTTTTGATGTTCTTTTATGCCTGCTCGGATAAGGCCCTCATATGCGGTGATACCTACTAATGGTAATGCTGCTGATTCCCTCATACTTAAGTTCTTTGGCTTCTTTGCGACAAGCCGGGAGTCTGCAGCTATGTATTCGGCTAAAGTTCCTTGTAGATTGGACAAACCTCCTGCACATCCATACACTTTATCGCCTATTGCCAATCCTTTCACTTCATTACCTACCGCTTCGATGACCCCTGCGAAATCCATTCCTAGTATTGCTGGTGTATCAGCAGCAAAGGGTAATTCTTTACCTAGCTTCCTTATCATGGTGTCAACAGTGTTCACACTAGAAGCGCTTATCTTTATTAAAACCTGTTCTTTCGATGGAGTAGGCTTTGCTTTTTCTACAAGTTCAAAATGGACATTTTCACCGTATGAGCTTAGAGTAACTGTTTTCATTGTTTCGAACTTCATGATAGGTCGTCTTTTCCTTCAATTAGATAGTGGTGGCTGATTGACCCAATGGTGCGTGCTTTTAGATGCGGGACGTATTCCGGATCATTCATAAAATTCTCAGCTGATTCCTTTGACGGCCACTCTAAGATAATTCTAAGACCAGCTTCTTTCTTTTCTCCTTCGATTTGCTCGTGACTAGCAGTTCTGGCCAGGTATTTACCTCCATGTTTTTCAACTACCTTGTTAGCGGTTAGTAAATAATCCGGGATCCAATCCTCTGAAGTGGGTGTCACATCTAATATTGAATAATAACTCATGATGCTTAATTATTTAAGCTATACTTTTAATAGCTACAATACTATTTAAAGTATTATATTCGTACAATAACGGTCAAAAAGGATAGTTTAAGATTTAAAGAATGCACATCGTAAAAGGAAAAGAATATCCCTGTTATACAAGCCTAACTATGAGTATCATAGGTGGAAAATAGAAAGCGGTAATTCTATTTTGGTTCGCTGATAAGATAATTGTTCTGAATGCTTAAAATTGTGTACTTCTATTCGATATTGCGAAGACATATGTTGTTTGTAACCAGCTGTAAACCAGTAGAATGAAAACTCCATTGTCCTCCAAACTAAAGGGGAAATCAATTTAAATTGTATTTGGACTACCCAAAATCAATCGGATATTCAGAATCTGGGCTTAAAATATTAATTTGAATTTCCAGACTTTCGAGAAAGATTCAAGAAGTTTTCTCTCTCAACAACTTAGAAAAATGATATAAGCCCTTGAACGCACAATAAAAGACAGTTTTGCAACATTGAAACTGGTCACATTTTCTGCTATCTTGATAAAGGCTTAGGAAATGGTTGATTAAATTAAGGTTTGTTAAGAATCAATCATGATCAGAAAACTTACCCCGCTTCTTTGCTATTTAGTTTTTGCTGCTTTATTTTCCGCATCCGCTCAAAATGAGGTTGACTCACTCAAATTATTACTTCGAAACCAGGAAAAAGATACCAGCCGGGTAAGTACCTATATTCAATTGTATGAGGCCTTGAAGTTCGAAGATCCGGGACAGGCTTCGAATTTCCTTACTAAATCGCTTAAGCTCTCTTCCGACCTGGAATATCAAAAAGGGAAATTAAGATCACTTTTGCTGATAGGTGAAGAACAACGCACCTATAGCAACTATGACAGCGCCTTACTGGTATTTCAGCAAGCACAATCTATTGCTGAACAACTCGATGAAAGAAAAGGAGTAATGAACGCTATGATCGGCCAAGGTTTTTCCTATTCTTCATTGCAACGATTAAACGAAGCTGACACCATCGCTTTTTTAACTATTAAACTAGCCCGTTCCAAAACCATTGATTCACTCATTCTCACTAATTGTTATACCATTTTATCCAACACCGCATTTTATCGCAGTGAATATGAAAAATCAATTGAATTTGATCAGAAAGGCCTGATTTACAATACGAGTAACCTGAGCAAAAGAGCTAAATCCCTGTTGAATATAGGCACTACACACGCCATTCTCAGAAATGAGGATAAAGCATATGAATATTATATCAAAGCATTAGAAACCGCGGAAGAAGCTGAAGATATCAAAATGACCGCTCTCGTACACCTCGAATTAGGCGCATGGTACATGTACGATGAAGACTACAGTAGCGCACAAAAGTACTACAATTTAGCCATGGCCAACTTTGAATTAGTGGGCGACAAGGCGCGGCAAGCACATATCCACCATAATCTCTCTAAAATACATATGGCCCTTAATGAATACAATGATGCAATCAAAAAGTCTAAGCTAGCATTACAGATTATTCAAGAAGTCAATTCTCCCTACAGTGAAGGACATTTTCTATATCAACTAGGCCTGGCCTATTTTAAAACAGAAGAGTACAACAAGGCTCAAGATAACTTTCTAAAGGCTCAAATACTATTTGAAGAAATCGAAAGCGGCAATATGAAACGGTGGATATTATTTAGGCTAAGTGAGTGCTGCGCCGCTCAAGGAGACTATCAAAACGCCTTTACATATCTTCAAAAAGTAAAAAGAATCGACGACAGCACTTTTTCAATAGATAAAACTAATAACATTGCCGAAATCGAGGAAAAATATCAAAGCGAACAGAAACAAAAGGAAATAGAATTACTCAATGCAGAAAATCAAATAGCTACTCTTGAAATTCAAAAGCAGCATGACTTCCGAAACTACCTTATTGTAGCCGCATTTCTGCTTGTCGTACTCATTGGTGTCATTTACAATCGTTACCAATTAAAGACCAGGGCCAATGCTAAACTTACAGAGCTCGATCATTTGAAAACTAATTTCTTTACCAACATTTCTCACGAATTCCGAACCCCCCTCACCCTTATTCTGAGTCCTCTGCAAAAGCTCCTAAAACAAGAAGACAGTTTAAAGAAGAAAGAAGCACTAACCATCATTCACAGGAATGCCACGATACTCACGGAATTAACCAATCAACTTCTGGACCTTTCTAAATTAGAGGCCGGTGAGCTTCATTTAAAAGCAACCAAAGGTGAATTCAGCGCATTTATCAGGGTAGTCTGTGCTTCCTTTGAATCTCTCGCATCAGCTCAAAATGTTGAATTTATCAAACATATAAACAATGCGCCTGAAGAGGCTTATTTTGACGAGGATAAAGTCCAGAAGATTCTAAATAACCTGCTTTCCAACGCCTTCAAATTTACCTCTACAGAGGGCACAGTCTCCCTCAGAATAGAGCAAAAAAACAACCTGCTTTGCATCTCTGTGACTGATACGGGTAAAGGAATTTCAACTGCAGATCAAGAACTTATTTTCAAACGTTTTCACCAAAATAAGGACAACACATCTAGCGCTGCTGGTACTGGTATAGGATTGACTTTATCGAAAGAGCTCGCGCTTTTGCACAAAGGTGATATAACCGTGGAAAGTGAACCAAGCCAGGGCGCTACGTTCACCTTGCAGTTCCCGATCAGTAAGTCAGCTTACCTGGCCAAAGAAATTGTGGAAGGTAAGCTTCAAGAGCGTCAAATTATCACCAAGGCAGCTTCAATTCCAGTCGAGCAAGAAACTCCTGAACCGGAAGACGCTACGGAAAAAATCGTCCTAGTGGTAGAAGATAACCCAGACCTCAGAAACCATATGACGTCACTTTTAGAAAGTGATTTTACGGTAAAGCAGTCGATCGATGGGAAAGCGGGTATCGAAGATGCCTTGAATTTCGTTCCTGATATTATAGTCACCGATTTGATGATGCCTGAGGTGGGTGGAGTGGAATTGTGCAACACTTTAAAAGCCAATGAGAAAACCAGCCATATACCAATTATAATGCTTACGGCAAAAGCAGATAGAGACACAAAATTAGATGGCCTAAAGACAGGAGCTGATGATTTTCTCACCAAGCCTTTTGATAATGAAGAGCTACTGATAAGAATTCAAAACTTAATTACGCAACGAGAAAAACTGCAAACCAAATACGGACAGACTCTCCGATTGGAACCTTCCAAAATTACCATCGACTCTCCTGAGGAGGTCTTTATAAAGAAGGCGCTGGAAATAGTCGATCGAAATTTGTCCAATTCAGAGTTCACCGTCGAGGCTTTTCAAAAAGAAATAGGGATGAGCCGAATGCAGCTTCATCGCAAGCTCAAAGCATTAACGAACTTTTCTGCAAGTGAGTTTATTAAGGATATTCGCCTGCAACGTGCTGCTGACCTGTTGGCTACCAATGGAATAAATGTAGCCGAAGTGGCTTACGGCTGTGGATTCAATAGTGTCTCTTATTTCACAAAATGCTTCACCGAGAAATACGGAGCCAATCCATCGAACTACCTCGTAAAAGTTTCTTAAAGAATAATCGAAAATCTTTTCCCGTTGAATATGAAATACTTAATCATTTCAACTGACCAATTTTATTCTAGTACATCCTTGGTTATCTTCATGGTTCTTAAAATTCAACTATGGCTAGAAAATCCACCAACTTTCTATTCATATGCTTCATTTTTGGATACACATTTTCTCTTGCTGCGCAAGATGAAGTGGATTCGTTGCGGTCTTTATTACAGACTCAGGCTCAAGATTCCAATCGGATTAAAAGTAGTCTTTTGCTATATGAGGAATTAAAGTATGAGAATCCCGACGAAGCGACCTCATATTTAAATGATGCGCTTGAACTCTCAAAAAAAATAGAGTATCAAAAAGGAGTCATTAAGTCCTACTTAGCACTTGGAGATTTTTTAGAAACCAATAGTATATACGATAGCTCATTAACAGTGCTTTTGCTTGCTGAGAAAATGTCCAGAGGAATGAATGATCGGATGTTGATATTAGATGCACTTAGTATTCAAGGAAAAACGCTTAGGTCTATGAGTAGGTGGGACGAGGCTATTGAAGTTATCATGAAAGGTATTGATTTAGCTATGGAAGGCCAAGTCGATTCAGCAACTATCGTAGTAAACTATAATCATCTTGGAAACATCTATTCGGATCAAAATCAGTTTGAAGAGGCGCTCGATTACTACCAAAAATCTATCTCTTTTATGCGAAATCAGGAGCGTAGGAAAGCCATCACTACAATGAATATTGGGCTTATTCATTATCGGTTAGAAGATTATGAGATAGCTACAGAATACTTTCTTAATAGTCTACAAGTTGCTCAAAGAATTGAAGCTAAGCTTGTAATTGCTCATTGTTACCAGAAGATTGGTTTGGTAAAAAGGGTTACACAAGAGTTTGAGGAGGCAAAAAAATATTACCGATTGGCAATTCAGCAATTTCAAGTTGTCAACGATAGAAGTATGCTCGCATATGTGCATTCCAATCTTGCGGGTATATATTCAGATGAGAAAAATTTTGATCTAGCAATAGAAGAGCTATTACTGAGCTTATCCATTCAAGAAGAAATTGAAGACCGAGTTGGAGAGTGCTACACGCTAAACAATTTGGGTAGGGCCTATAAAGATTTGGGTGATTTTCAAACGGCAATCAATTATTTTAGTAGGTCAAAAAAAGCAGCTATTGAGGCGGGCGTTCTTTTAATAAATAAGGATGCTGCAGAACTTTTAAGTGAGATTTACGCGAGTAGAGGTGATTTTGAAAAGGCATATAGTTATCACGTTGAATTTAAAATGCTCGACGACAGCACATTCAACGAGACGAAAACAAGTAGAATTGCTGAACTGGAGGAAAAGTACCAAAACGAACAAAAACAAAAAGAGATTGAACTCCTCAACGCAGAAAATGAAATCGCTTCGCTAGAGCTAAAGGAACAAGAAAATCTACGGAACTATCTCATTGTAGCAGCATTCCTCCTGGTACTTTTAATTGGAGTGGTCTACAACCGATATCAATTGAAAGCGAAAGCCAACATCAAGCTCAAAGAACTGGACTCACTCAAGACTAATTTCTTTACGAACATTTCTCACGAATTCCGAACACCATTAACACTTATTCTAAGTCCTTTACAAAACCTCTTGAAACAAGAAACCAGTTCAAAAAAGAAAGAAGCGCTTGCCGTCATACACAGAAATGCAGCCATGCTCACTGAACTTACCAATCAACTTCTGGACCTATCAAAATTGGAAGCTGGTGAGTTGGACCTTCATGTTGCCAAACAAGATTTCAAAGCTTTTGTCAAAGTCCTGATCGCCTCTTTCGAATCGTTGGCTGTTGCACAAAAAGTGGAATTTGTTTTTAAAATTGAAGAGGCTCCTAAAGAGGCGTTTTTCGACCAGGATAAAGTCCAGAAGATTCTAAACAACCTGCTTTCCAACGCCTTCAAATTTACCTCTACAGAGGGCACAGTCTCCCTCAGAATAGAGCAAAAAAACAACCTGCTTTGCATCTCTGTGACTGATACGGGTAAAGGAATTTCAACTGCAGATCAAGAACTTATTTTCAAACGTTTTCACCAAAATAAGGACAACACATCTAGCGCTGCTGGTACTGGTATAGGATTGACTTTATCGAAAGAGCTCGCGCTTTTGCACAAAGGTGATATAACCGTGGAAAGTGAACCAAGCCAGGGCGCTACGTTCACCTTGCAGTTCCCGATCAGTAAGTCAGCTTACCTGGCCAAAGAAATTGTGGAAGGTAAGCTTCAAGAGCGTCAAATTATCACCAAGGCAGCTTCAATTCCAGTCGAGCAAGAAACTCCTGAACCGGAAGACGCTACGGAAAAAATCGTCCTAGTGGTAGAAGATAACCCAGACCTCAGAAACCATATGACGTCACTTTTAGAAAGTGATTTTACGGTAAAGCAGTCGATCGATGGGAAAGCGGGTATTGAAGATGCCTTAAAGTTAGTTCCAGATGTCATCGTTACCGATCTAATGATGCCTAAAGTGGATGGAGTGGAATTATGTAACACCTTGAAAGTCAATGAGAAAACCAGTCATATACCTATTATTATGCTTACGGCCAAGGCCGATCGAGGAACTAAACTGGACGGTTTAAAAACCGGAGCCGATGATTTCCTCACCAAGACGTTTGATAATGAAGAACTATTCATACGGGTCCAGAATCTCATCGCCCAGCGTGAAAAACTACAGGCGAAATACGAGCAGACACTGCGTTTGGCGCCCTCAAAAATTACGGTTAAGTCGCCGGAGGAAACATTTATTAAAAATGCCCTGGAGGTTGTGGATCAGAACCTCTCCAATTCCGAATTTACGGTTGAGGCCTTTCAAAAAGAAATGGGCATGAGCCGGATGCAATTACATCGTAAGTTAAAAGTCCTAACCAACTTTTCAGCCAGTGAGTTCATTCGCGATATTCGTTTACAGCGTGCTGAAGACCTACTGGCTGGTAATGGACTGAATGTCACTGATGTAGCTTATAGCTGTGGCTTTAACAGTGTCTCCTATTTCACCCAGTGCTTCAGGCAAAAGTTTGGGAAGAGTCCATCGAATTACGAGGTACTTTAGTCCTAATGGTATTAAGGCATTCTCTCCTACTTCAATCAGTTTCTTTTGGTTACCTTCTAGCCTGTAACTAAAATTTCTATTGGTTCCGATCAGAGTATTTAGATTCCGGTATTCCGCTACGCTTCAACCCGAATGACGGTAATAAAAGAGGGTCACAAGGAAATTTCATTTTAGACGTCATTCTCGCGAAGGCGGGAATCTCCATCTCGCTTGCAAATACAAAACATAAATTAAGCCCACCGAAAAGTAAGATTTAAGGTGTGCAAAACCCGCCTAAAATTACCAAAAACCTAGATGTTACATATCTGATAGTTTTTGGGAGATGGGTAAGCCATGTCTACTTTTCTTATTTCTAGATTCAAATCAACTATCGATGATCACCGCATATCATCGAGGATACCAAGAATAATTAAACACGTCAAAAATGAAAAATATATTCTTCGCTCTAGCCATATGTTTCTTCATGTGCACCGACGTAAACGTTCAGGGACACTCGTTTATTCCAGATCGTTTTCGATTGATTTCTGAAACGCAAATAATAAAAAAATCATTACGTCAGGATTTAGACCACATCTGTTATGAAAAAGGTCGTAAAACGACCTTTCAAGATATCACACCCATAGTCATGCAGCGAAGACTGTCGACTCCGATGTTCGAAGATCTCAAAGTTAATTATCAGGCTCCGGCTGACATCGAACCTCAAACAATGACTGAGAATGAAAAACACAATAGGTCTATATCCCTTCTTTTGGCGGCTATGACTGGAAATTAAAGCTTGAACTAAATCCTCACACCATGAAAACAAAATACTTTCTTTCGCTGGTAATTATTTTATGCATACCAGGCCTTACAGCTTACGGGCAAGCGAAAGATTATCGTTTGGCAGATAAACCCTTTACGGTTGAATATTACTACAAAATCAAGTGGGGGCACTTTGACGAATTCATGGGGCTCTTTATGAAAAACCATTGGCCTTCTATCCAGGGCGGAATAGACACCGGTGATTTCCTTAGCGCCAAAATAGAATGCCCAAAAAACCATGTAGGAGAAGCGGACCGATGGGACGTACGCGTAACTATTGTTCATAAAAACGCCCTCATTGCACTAGGCCTTGATGATTTCGATATCGAAGCGGACAATAAGCGACTGTATCCGGATCAGGAACGCTGGAAAAAAGAAGAGCAACGAAGATTCCAGCTCATTGAAGAACATATGGATGTGCAGGTGTACGAAGTGGACCCTGCCAGTTATTCAAACTAAAATAACTAAAGATGATGAAGCCTATTTTGAGCCTTTGCTTTGTTCTAACTGCGTTACTTAGTCAGGGACAAGACACTGCAAGCATTAATACAATTAAAGAATCCATCACCCGCTACGATCAAGGCTGGGATGCCAAAGATGTTGACTTGGTGCTTCAGGATTATGCCGATAACATAGACTGGACCAACGCCTTTGGTGACAGAACGCAGGGAAAAGCGGAACTGCGCACCTTACTCGAAACGATCTTCAGTCTAGACTTTGTTATGTCTGGCGAAAACAACTATCAGGATCCGGACATTACTTTTCCAAAACCCGATCTTGCCATCGCCAGATCCGTCAATATCCGCACCGGACAGAAATGGCCCGATGGAAGGCTAATGAAAGATCGGATCAATAACCATATACGGGTCTTCCAAAAGCTAAAGGGAGAATGGAAAATCATCCATCACATTGTGAGCCAGGCTCACGATAAGCAAGGGAATTCTCAGGCTGAAATCAATAAAGAAATCGCTCGCAATTTTTACCAGGATCTTTGGTTTATCAATAATACAGATAAATACGCCGAATACGTAGCTGATGAATATGTGGTTCACGATATCGGCGACCGAAAAGGCGTGACCGAACCAGCGATCGAGCAGAAAATCATTGCTGATCGATTTTGGGACGGAGGTTCATGGAATTCGAAAATTGATTATCAAATAGCTGAGGGGGATCTGGTAGCCACCCGATGGACGGCAAACTACACGGCCGAGTCTTTCATGTCGAAGATCATGTTTGGTACAGGTAGTATCCCCATCATT
>CALBPF010000375.1 GCA_937899105.1 uncultured Flammeovirgaceae bacterium
AGGGTTGGAGTTGGGACCAGGTATTGTAGCCTCCTCCGGTAAAGATCCTTTCTGCATAAGGATATCAATCGATGGGGTTTTCGTTCATCAGAAGTTCAATAGGATCGGGTAGTGGAATGCTCACATCGGACAGTACTACAAAAAGAGGACTTACTTGTTCCAGTTTTGCTATATCCTGCGCATGATCGAGGAGCAGTTTCATCTCTTCCGGATGGGTGCTATGCACGATTAACCTTAGAGGTTGTAACAACTTCTTAGTAGAGGGTGGTTTTTTTGAAATGAGAAAATCAAAATCTAAGAAGCCGTCAATGATCAACTCGCCTTGATTTTCTATAAAAACCTGATGGTCTGACTCTAACGGTTCAAATCTGTAAATTTTATTGAAACACGTCTCACTAATCAGCAAGGGTTCATAGTTCTTCCAAATCAATCGCCGGGCCAGGTAATGCTGGCGTTCAGATGGAATGAGTTCTCCGGATAATTCACCCAGAATGCCACAGGGAAAAGCATCTACATATAAGTCTTTAAAGACTAGATCATGAGTGGCACTTTGAATTTTTAGAGCCAGCTCTGCACGAGTTGTTTTTTTATCTGATTCTATGAATACAACCTGTTCATTGGTAAAAAACCGAAATACAGCCGGATTAGCCGTAATGATCCTAAAAGGGCCTTTAATAGCATAGGTATAGATAAACGCACGTACGCGAGTGAGGTGGCCTAATCCGCCACCCATCGAATAAAAAGCGATCACTTACCTTGCTTCAGTAACTCAGCACAGAGCGTAAATTTCTCAGCTTCCGGTATCTCATCGATCAATAAAACGCCTAAGGCCAGGGAGCTTCCGAAATTGCGAACGCTATATTTCTCTTTTACGGTAATAAATGCATCATTGGATCTTAACCGAAGCGCAGCCACTTCCTTATCGTTTCGTTTGACCTTAAGTTTCGCTAATTCTGAAAAACCAATACGAAAACTAATATAAATTTAATTGTTATCCGAGATTATGATATGATTATCATAGAGCTTGATCTTCCATAGTAGCTCTTCGTTTCCATCGTTCAGCTTGAGGCCACCTTCGCTGTATTTTACGGTATATTTTAATTGGTCATTTTGATCCACGTATTTCCGTTTATCGGCTCGTTTGAGTATCCCGAAAAGATTGGAAGCGCCTAGTGAAACAATGAGTTGCTCGCCTTCATCCGATATTTCTGCCAGCTTTTCATTGGTGATCGTATTGATATAAAACTGCTTTTGCGGTGATGATATAGCTTGGCTGTCCGGAGTGGGCGTTTCACTGATGACCTCCTTAGAAACACCCTTTTCCGAACTGCCTCCGCAGGCTTGAAGTAGCAGGGATAATCCAATCAGAGCGCTAAGTAATGTGTTTTTTGTAAGCTTCAATTTCATGGTATGCAGTGTATTCATTTTCAATTTTAGTTTTTAAGGCTTGTCCTAGTTCGTGCCACCGGTCTTTCATAGACATGAACTGATGTATCGTTTTTCGACAGGCTTCTTCATTTCCCACCTGGAAGAGCAATCCGTCTTTTTCGTGTGAGATGAGATCAGCCATGCCGTCCACATTAGAAGCGATAATAGGTATGCCCAAAGCCCCGGCTTCAAGCATTACGTTCGGCATACCTTCGTAAAAGGAGGGAATCACCAGCGCATCGCAGCATAGGTAGTACTTCATCAGTTCATACCGGTCCTGAAAGGGGATGAGGGTGTAAGACAATTCTTTTTTATCCAGTTCCTCCTGATGAGCTTCTTCAATATCTCCAATGAGTAACAGGTGAATGTCCGCCTTCACAGTCATTTTAGATAAGGCGTTAATAAAAAATTGAACCCCCTTTTTTGGTTTTAATTGTCCAATCAGACCTATGCAGGTCTTA
>CALBPF010000376.1 GCA_937899105.1 uncultured Flammeovirgaceae bacterium
ACTTATGCATTAAAATATTTATACGCTAGGCTACTTTTTAAGGGACGACTAACTATTGGCCTTTTTTATTGAATTTTTCTCTTCATGAAAGCTTATAGCGGTTGGATTCTGATAATAGCCATTGTTGCTATAATTTTTTTCTCTGCCAAAGCTGTGTTCGTTAAAATGGCCTATATCTATGATATAGAGGCTATTCCGCTCCTGCTATTACGTATGGCTTTTGCACTTCCGGTATATGTAGTAATGGCTTTCGCAAAGAAACCTAATCATCCGAAAGAGATTGTTTTTAAAGACTATTTATGGGTAGTCGTTCTAGGATTTTTAGGCTACTACTTGGCCAGCTTAACTGATTTCTTAGGCCTTGAGTTTATCAAGGCCAGCCTTGAAAGGATCATATTATTCGTATACCCTACTTTGGTAATTTTTATTACCTGGATCTCTTTTGGAAAAAGGCCTAGTAAGTGGCTGATCATTGCCATTTTGGTATCATATGCCGGTATTTTCATCACTTTTTCTGCCGAACTAAGGATTTCAGGCAATAAAAATGACGTCTGGATTGGCGGGTTGCTTGTCTTCCTCAGCGCACTCTGCTATGCGAGCTACCTGGTGGGTAGTGGCTGGCTCATTCCAAAATTCGGATCTGTGGCATTTACCTCATACGCCATGATAGTGTCTAGCGTCTGTGTTTTTGTCCATTTTGGGTTGACTAAACCATTAGATTTTATTAGGTTATCCCGTTGAGGTCTACGGCCTTGCTTTTGGAATGGCGATGATTTCTACTGTAATTCCCTCTTACCTGGTTTCTGTTAGCATCAAGCGCCTTGGAGCTTCTACTTTCTCCATTCTGGGAAGCCTAGGCCCAATTGCAACCATAGGGCTTGCCAATATCTTTCTGGACGAAAGGCTGACCATCTTACAAATGTTTGGGGCACTAGTAGTAATAATAGCTGTTTTAATAGTTACGCGTAATAAAAACTAACAACGCATTATCTTTAACTATTTTATATTCATTTACGAAATGAATCCGTATGACATTGTATTTGATATCATTCGGAAATATTTTTTTTCTTGATTTTCTTCAAACGATCATTACTTACTTCAACCAATTGTAAAAGCTTTTGAGTTGTACTTTCAACGATTTGTCTTCTACTTACATCATCAAAAAGTTTGTCTCTTTCTTCAATTTCATGAAACCTTAGAATTCTAGACCAAAACGGCCAGCCATCGCTGGATTTAAAGCCACTTAAAAATTCTACATCTGCAAATTCTTTTTTTATTTGGTTATAATCGTATTCTTGTTTGTTACCTACGATTCCATAATAAGTATGACTCCAAGGCATTTTAGGGTCACCATCTAATTTTATATATAGCCCATTCCAACTTTCATTTTTAATGTATAAGCCTGTGTAAGCTTCACTCAAATCATCATCTTGATAGATGGTACAATCCTCACTAAGGCTATTTTTTAGCATTGAAATTACTTCATCTAAAAATATACTTGTGATCTTAACTTCAGCTTTCCACCATTCACCTGCTACTAGCCTTGCCGCTTTGCTATTTTTCTTTATTGCCTCGAATAATTCTTTTTCCATTTGATCGTCAGTTAGCTGCCCGGTTAATTTTTTAATGAGTATTGTATATTGCTTTATTGATTCTCTTAAAATTGGCAATTCAGTGGCTTCTTTTAAACATAGGTCAAGCCATTCCAAGATTGTTTTTTTATAAGATATGCAAAAGAAATCTTTGTCTATTTCTAAAGTTCCTGAGCTCGATTTTGATGGCTTTTGACCGTTCAGGGTAAGGTAATAAACTGTATTGCGATTGCGCTTGAAATTGTAATATCGCTGAATTTGCTTTTCCTGATCTCCTGCGTAAATTTTATTTTCAATACTCAAAGAGTTTCCATCTATATCTGAGATCCAAATATCAATTCTTCCCCCAGTTTGATTTACGTTGTCCACATTTCCGATATACTTTTCTAGCTCTATATAGGCTGAGTTGATGTTAAACTTTTTATCAAGGTTTAATACGCTTAGAAAGTGTAATAAAAAAACATTCCCGCAAAGATGACTTCCCTTAGGATTAAGAAGTTCCGCTAAAAAGGCAGAATGAGTTCTATTCTCATCATGTTCGATTTTTAATATCGAGAAAATGTTAAAGTTTTCACCTTTAAGCTTTTTAAGTTCTTCCTGCCGCTGGATGATCTTCGTTGTTCCTGTAAGAAGCTTATTGATGGCCGTCAGTGATTCATTTGTCATCGTATTGAATTTGAGGTTTTACCAGTAGTGACCTGTATTCACTTAATTTGTTTAGTAAAAGAGGCACAAAAAATCAAGATCGCGGGTACTAATCCTGTACACATGCCTAAAGATTAAGAGTCCTATTCCGTCACATTAGTCTTTTCTTACCCTTTAATGCCTAAAGGAAAAGGCGCAAAATCAATTCTGTTCTTTATGGCAGGAGTAATCAAATTGATTTTAATACTTAACAAAGAAGGGAGAATATAGGGGTTCAAGCTATCTGAGGTTTTCTTATAGCTTGAACCCCTTACACCACGACGTTTACAATTTTCTTTGGAACCACAATCACTTTTTTGGGTGCTTTGCCGTCCAGCCATTTTTGAATGACCTCATCCGCCAGTACCTTTTTTTCGATGTCTTCCTTGGGCATGTCCAACGGGAACTTGAGCTTAGCCCGCATCTTGCCATTAACTGAAACAGGATACTCATGTTCGTCTTCAACTAAGTAAGCTTCATTATAGCTCGGGAATTCTGTGCGGGTAATACTGGTTACATGACCCAGCTTGTGCCATAGCTCTTCCGCAATATGTGGCGCATAGGGCGACAGGATTACAACAAGCGGTTCGAGAATAGCTCCCTTATTGCATTTTAATGCGGTTAAGTCATTCACACAGATCATAAATTCACTCACAGAAGTGTTAAATGAATAGCGCTCAATGTCCTCTTGTGCTTTTTTAATGGTACGGTGTAGTATTTTAAGTTCCTCCTTAGTGGGTTCAGTATTTGACACATAAAACCCACCATCGTCCTTATGAAACAGGTTCCAGAGCTTTCGTAAGAATTTGAATACGCCATCTATGCCGTTGGTATTCCAAGGCTTGAACTGCTCCAGTGGTCCAAGGAACATTTCATATAACCTCAAGGTGTCGGCTCCATAGTGTACTACTATATCATCTGGATTAACCACGTTATAATAGCGTTTAGACATTTTTTCTACCTCACTACCGCATATGTAGCTCTTGTCAGCTTCGGGAATAACGATGGCATCCTTGAGTTCAGGCCTCCAACTTTTGAATGTATCTACATCAAGTATGTCGTTTTTCACTAGACTTATATCCACATGCATGGCTGCTATTTTCTGTTCCATCACGTTTTCAACCGACCATGAGGTAGCATGCTTTTCATTGAAGCTATTTAACTCCTTTTTCAAGATCTTTTCTATGATCTCCTGTTCTGCACGTGTTAGATTCGATTTTTTTATTCGATCCACGATTCCTTTAGAAAGGAATACTTCAGGCATAACCTTGTCACTGCCCTTGAAAATTATGCGATATACAAAGCTGGAAATCCCCTGGATCATACCCTGGTTGATTAGCTTTTTAAAAGGTTCCTCATGGTCAATTAATCCCCGGTCATACAAAAACATATTCCAAAAGCGGGAATATAAAAGATGGCCTGTGGCATGTTCGGTTCCACCCAGGTACAAATCCACTTGGCCCCAGTAATCTGTTATGCTCTTATCTGCAAAAGCATCCTCATTATTAGCATCCATGTAGCGCAGAAAGTACCAACTTGAAGCAGCCCAGCCCGGCATAGTGGTTAACTCTAACGGATACCCCTTGTACGTCCATTCTTTAGCCCTGCCTAATGGAGGTTCGCCCGTCTCGGTGGGTTTATATTTATCTACTGGGGGGAGTTCTATAGGCAAGTCCTTTTCATCCACTAAATAAGGAATATCACCTTTAAAATAGGCAGGAACCGGCTCTCCCCAGTAACGCTGACGGCTGAACACGGCATCCCGGATCCTGAAATTGACCTTTGAGTTACCAAAGCCATTTTCTTCGCCGTATGCAATGGCTTTTTGAATCGCTTCATCTGATTTTAGTCCATCAAGTATACCCGAGTTAAACATAACGCCATGCTTAAGCTCTGTCGGATTATCTAATTTTTCAGAGCCTTCAATCACCAGTGTAACAGGTAAATCAAAGTGTTTCGCAAATCGGTAGTCACGATCATCTGATGAAGGTACCGCCATTACCACTCCAGTACCGTATCCGGCCAATACATAGTCAGCAACCCAAATGGGAATAGGCTCATTATTGAAAGGGTTAATGGCGTAGGAACCGGTGAAAACACCTGAAACCGATTTTACGTCAGTCTGACGCTCTCTTTCTGAGCGGTTCTTTGCGGCCTCAACATAGGCTTCAACCTCAGCTTTTTGATCTGAGGTAGTTAGCTCACCTATCCAATCATGTTCCGGCGCCATCACCATGAAAGTAACTCCATAAATGGTGTCGGGTCGCGTGGTGAAGGCTGTCAAAACTTTTGAATGATCTTTTACCTTGAACTGTAGCTCGCAACCGTAGGATTTACCAATCCAGTTGGTTTGCATATCCTTCATAGGTTCAGACCAGTCAAGGTGCTCCAGGTTTTTGAGTAAACGATCTGCATAAGCGGTGATACGCATCATCCACTGCTTCATCTTTTTGCGCTCCAAAGGATGACCACCACGTTCTGAAACGCCATCTTTAATCTCATCATTAGCTAAAACGGTACCTAGCGCCGGGCACCAGTTTACGACCGCCTCAGAAGGAAAAGTCAGGCGATAGTGCAACACTATCTTAAGCTGTTCTTCCTCATTCCAACTGTTCCATTGCTCTGCACTGAACTGTGGTGTTTCTTCATCACACACTGCATTGACCTCGCCATTTCCAGACTGCTCAAACCGGGCAATCAATGTGTCAATGTGTTCGGCTTTGTCCGTATCATTATTGTACCAGCTGTTGAAAAGCTGCATGAAGATCCACTGTGTCCATCGGTAATAATCAGGCTGATGTGTTTGTACTTCACGGTCCCAATCAAAAGAAAACCCAATATTCTTTAATTGCTCCTTGTATCTTTTAATGTTCTGCTCTGTGGTAATGGCCGGGTGTTGACCGGTCTGAATCGCATATTGTTCTGCCGGCAACCCAAAAGAATCAAAGCCCATAGGATGCAAAACGTTAAAACCTTTTAGCCTTTTATAGCGGGATACAATATCAGAAGCTATGTAGCCTAGCGGATGACCTACGTGCAGTCCTGCACCAGACGGATAGGGGAACATGTCCAGTGCATAGAATTTCGGTTTATCAGACGTATTTTCTGTTTTGTAGATATCATTTTCAGCCCAATAGTGCTGCCATTTTTTTTCGATGTCCCGAAAGTTGTATTCCGCCATTGCCTTATTAATAATGCTTTGTTAAAACAGGCGGCAAAAGTAGGGATTTGA
>CALBPF010000377.1 GCA_937899105.1 uncultured Flammeovirgaceae bacterium
TAATTTGTTAGTGAAACCGTGTGGACTATGCTTTGCATTCTTTTCGTCACTTCAAGGCATAGTCTTTGGTATATCAACATTCCGAGCAAATCCCTTCCATCAGAAAATACATCTCATCAATTTTATATTGCTCTAGCTTTTGTAGGTAACTACGGGGCAAACTGGGCAGACATACTATTTTTCCGCACTCCTTACAACGGAAGTGAGGATGGGTACTTAAGGCGCTGTGATCTTTGTGATTAAACATATATAGACAAATACCTCTATAGTCTACCATTTTTGTAACCAGGCCTACCGCCTCAAAGATGTTAATCGTGCGGTAGATAGTTACCCGGTCTATGGAAATGGATAGCTTTTTTTCAATCTCCGATAACGCATAAGCTTTCGGACTATCCATCAAGAGTTCCAATAAGGCCACCCGCTTATCAGTAGGACGTTTAGTGTGTAATTTTAGGAGATCCGAGGCACTTTGCTTGCCCATGCATTATAGACTTCAGATGAGTTGATAAAATTCATTCCGCAAGCCTTGGTTCGTAAACTTTCCTCCGTATTCTAATGTACTAGTTCGGCTGGTTTTATCGTTCACACCACGAGTAGATACACAAAGGTGCTCGGCATCTACCACTACAATTACATCTTCCGTTTGGAGTGCATCTTTAAGTTCATTAAATATTTGCAACGTCATACGCTCTTGAACCTGAGGCCTTTTGCCATAATACTCTACAATTCGGTTAAGCTTGGATAAGCCTATCACCTTGCCCGAAGATATATATGCAATATGCGCCTTGCCTACGATGGGCAAAAAATGATGCTCACAAGCTGACGTAAAGGTGATATCTTTCTCCACAAGCATCTTGTTGTACTGATATTTATTATCAAATACAGAAAGTGATGGCTTATTTTCTGGATTTAGTCCCTCGAAAAGTTCTTTTACATACATTTTTGCTACCCGATAGGGGGTACCTTTCAAACTATCATCAGTAAGATCAAGACCCAATTCTTCCATGATCCCACCAAAGAGCTTTTCGATGTTGGCCATTTTTTCTTCATCCGATTTTACAAAGGCATCTTCTCTTAACGGAGTGTCTGCCGAGGTCATTACATGATTGTCCCCGTTGAGGTCATGCCGGGCTTTTTCTATTAGTCGTTCGTCTATTTTCAATTGTATTTCTGTTTAAATTTATTTTGATAATTCGTTTTTAAAACTCCGTATAAACTCTTGTAACGTAATCGCACCCTTGTCTCCTTGCCTGTGCACTCTAATCGTTACCTGTTGATTTTCTACTTCCTTTTCGCCCACAATAACCATGTATGAGGTTTTCAATATCTCGGCATCCCGAATTTTTCTGCCCAGCTTTTCACTACGGCTGTCTATAGGAATGGGTATTTCCAGGCTTTCCATGAGCTTGCTGGCTATTTCTTGGGCATATTGTAGGTGCTTATCTGATACAGGCAGTACTACAATGGGCTCGGGAGCTAGCCAAACCGGCAGATTTCCTCCAGTGTGTTCCAGAAGTAGTGCAATAAACCGCTCCATGGAACCAAACAAAGCCCGATGGATCATAACAGGTCGATGCTTTTCCCCGTCTGTACCTACGTAACTTAGGTCAAAGTTTTCTGGCATCATGTAGTCAACCTGTATGGTACCGATCTGCCATTTTCGACCAAGGGCATCCCTAACCATAAAGTCAAGCTTGGGGCCGTAGAAGGCTGCTTTACCTGTTTGCGTAGTTGTTTTCATACCTCTACCATTGGTAGCTTCTACAATGGCCTTTTCAGCCATTTCCCACATTTCATCTGTACCCAGGTATTTGTCCGGGGTATCTGGATCTCGTAAAGAAATCTGGGTTTGAAATTCACTAAAGCCCAGGCGGGAGTAGACTTCCTGAACTAAATCTACTACTTTCAAAAATTCTTCTTTTAACTGATCGGTACGGCAATAGATATGCGCGTCATCCTGAGTAAACCCGCGTACCCTTGTAAGCCCATGTAGCTCTCCTGATTGCTCGTAGCGGTATACTGTTCCGAACTCTGCATATTTTACAGGGAGCTCCCGGTAGCTTTTAGGTCGAGCGCTGTAAATCTTACAGTGATGAGGGCAGTTCATAGGTTTAAGAAAAAACTCTTCCCCTTCAGAGGGGGTATGAATGGGACGAAAGGAATCTTCCCCGTACTTTTCATAATGTCCCGATGTAATGTACAGCTCCTTTTTACCTAAGTGTGGGCTAGACACGTGCTGGTAGCCAGCCAATGTTTGTGTCTTGCGTAGGTAGTTGATAAGATTCTGCCGCAAAGCTTCACCTTTGGGAGACCAGAGCGGGAGCCCCAGGCCTACCGTTTCATCAAAATAAAATAGGTCCAGTTCTCGACCGAGTTTACGATGGTCTCGGCTTTTGGACTGTTCCAGCGCTTCCAGGTACTCATCTAGGAGGGATTTTTTAGGAAAGGAAATGCCGTATATCCGTGTGAGCATTTTATTTTTTTCATCGGCACGCCAGTAAGCTCCTGCAACAGCTGTTAGTTTTACTGCTTTGATAGGGGTTGTATTCGGTAAATGTGGCCCGGCGCATAGGTCGCTGAAGGCTCCCATATCATACAGCGTGATTTCTTCTTCGTGCAGCCCTTCTATCAATTCAAGCTTGTATTCGTTGTTTTTTCCGGTAAAGAACGCTTCTGCCTCCTGCTTTGTTACGCGCCTTCTCTCATTGGCGTATCGTTCACGGGCCAGCTCCAGCATTTTGGCTTCTACTTTTGGAAAATCTGATTCGGAGAAGGTGTAATCGCCAAAGTCCACATCATAATAGAACCCGTTTTCGATCGCCGGACCCGTACCTAACTTTATACCAGGGTATAGCGCCTCGAGGGCATACGCCAAGAGGTGAGCCGAAGTATGCCAAAAAGCAGCCTTGCCTTCGTCATCTTGCCAAGTCAATAATTTCACTGCTCTGTCTCCTGTGAAATTGCGGTGAGCATCCCAAACCGTACCATTGACCTCAGCCGCCAGCGTGTTGCGGGATAAACCTTCACTAATGGCCTTTGCCACTTCAAGGCTGTTCATCTCCTGCTTTTCATAATGTTTGATATCCCCGTTTACGAGCGTAATATTGATCATACTTTCTGCTTAAAATCCTGATACAGTTTGCTTGGTTGAATGCCGTTATTGTTTTGATATTTTCCACTCTGATAGGTTGCATAGTCACCATCTATGTGATGGAAATAAATCTGGCAAACCTCCACTCCAGGATAAATAATCAGTGGCTGTACTACGAAAATTTCCAGTGTCCAGTAACCATTGAAACCCACATCACCAAAGCCCGCAGTTATATGAACGAACATGCCTAACCTACCAATGCTGCTTCTGCCCTCTAGCATAGGCACTAGTGTGTCGGTACGGGTCTTTTCCAGTGTACGTCCAAGATAGAGCCTGCCAGGATTTAATTGTAAGCCGGTGGCAGGAATGGTTAGTTTTGATGCCTTGTTTTCATGTTTCATATCCAGTACAGCGGCATCATATACCAGCAGTTCATTATGAAGCCGCAGGTTATAGCTGTTAGGATTGAGCTGAGCAGGTTCATAAGGGTCTATTTCTATATCTTTACCCATTCGGGATGCTATTTCCAAACCACTTAATATCATGACATCTTGATTTCTGTTGCTAATCTTAATTATGAACTGCGCTCATGCGCTGCTCTTGGAAAGTGAGAAGTGATGATCAACTTTTGGCTGAAGTACAAATTTTACCGTTGACAACTTGCTCGCCAACATTTAAAAAAAATTAGGGTCTGTTCTCTAGAAGTAAGAAAAAGGGACTTCATTATTGTTCTTTGATTTGATTGATGCTTTTTTCTATGGTTTGGATTTCCTGAAACAGATGCCGTTGTACTTGCAAGTGTTGTTCAGAGGTCAGTTCCGGCTGCTCCTCATGATTGTGGTCATGCCCATCATGATCGTGAGACTCCTCAAAACCTGGCACTTCCACCAATTGCTCACCCCAGGCTTCAATAGCGCCACTAATTGAGTCTAAACTCTCTTTATAGGTTGCTACAAATAAAGAATCTTCAATCGCATTAAGTTTTTCAAGCTTATCAACTATTTGATTCCGCAAGCTAACAGCATCCTCATGTATTTTGAAAGCTTGTTGCAGATTTCCATCTGGCTTTTTGTCATGGCTACAGGCCATCATTATTAACAATAGTAGCAGAGCAGCCATTATTTGCTTGCATCCTTCGGGAAAACCTCTTTTAAGTATCATACGAGTGCGGTTACTGTTTCCAATTATTTAAATAAATTTACTATTACCCATTGCCGACGGATTGTTCTCATCAAATCCCGTTTTATGATGACAGCGATTTCTATTTACCAGATGTAAAACAATCAATGCAAAGGCAGGAAAATACACCATATCAAAAGGGAATTCTATACCTATGAACCGTTCATTAACAATAAATAAACCAAGCACAAGCAAAGAAACTATCATGCTGATTCTTAGCCAAAGTTTAGGGGATCGCTGAACAGCCCAGAAAACAGCAGTAGAAGAAATGAGTAAAAAAATTATATCCAGCCAGCTCCACCAATTTTGACTTCCGCTCTGGGTAACCGAAGAAATAGGAAGTAGAGTGAGTACTACTGGTGTGGCAATACAATGAATAATACAGAGGAATGAACTAATCGCTCCGAGTTCGTCCGATTTTTTATTCAGGATAGCTATCATAATAAATTAATGCAACATGGTTGCAAATATAGGTCCAATAGTGGATAATGCAACATGGTTGCGCTTATTAAATACGTGCGGTATTTTTGTCCAATTTTTTACTGATATGAAGGCTATTATTACAGACTTAGGCTTTTTATCGGCCGAAAAAACAACGTTACCCAAACACCTGTAAGTAGCCGTATTGAAAAGAGCTGGGACCTTTTTCGGGTGAAAGGTTATACTCAGATCGGAAACGAAGAACAGCACGCTTTGAGTGAACTCCTGATGGAGAAATACGTATCAAAGCATTTTATGGTGAGCCAACTACCTGGCTAAAACTGCTGACTGTGGGTCCTGGAAGTGAATTTCTATTACTTAAAATATGCAATTAAATGTAGCCTTCTTAAGAAGCATCGAGTACCCGATGATCTAGATTCATAATAACAATCAATAAAATAGCGATAAAAAAGAAAGTTTGATTGTATCTTTTGTACGGTTTAACAGTCATCTCTACAAAACTTTAAAAATTGAAGACCATGAATGATTGTAAATGCAAAGATTGTGAATGTAAAAAATGTAATTGTAAGCCTTGCACAGAGGGTTGCCCTTGTTCAAAATGTGAATGTAAAAAATGTACATGTTGTTAATTAAAAAGATTCCGATGGAATCTTTTACCTATATGAAGGTTTATGAATAGTCAAGAAATTTATCAGAAGCACGGACAAGAGGTATACTTTTTCATTCTTAAAAGAGTAAATGACAAGAATGCCACTAATGATATTTTTCAGAGTACGTTCTTAAAAATCCATAAGAATATACATCAATTGAAGGCTGAACAAAAGTCAAGAGCCTGGGTATTTCAAATTTGCAGAAATGAAATCGTCAATTATTTCAACAAGGAATTGGCTTACAATAGCACAGGTAGTTCACCTTTAAATGATGAATATGATGCCGGCGGAAACATTTGTTGTTTTGATCGATTTATTGACAACCTCCCAAAAATTAATAAAGAAGTAATTGTACTGACTTACATTACCGGGAAAAAACAAGAGGAGGTTGCTGAAATTTTGCAGATAAGCATTGCTAATGTGAAAGCAAGAATAAGGCGTTCAAAAGCGCTGTTAAAGAAGCAATTTTTGGAATGTTGTAAATATGAGATTAACACAAAAGGGAAGCTAATTGGAGCGCCCAATTGCTCAATTTGCAGTTAACTACAAGTATCCATATGACGGTTTTTAAATCACATGGAAATCCTAACTCCTGAAGGAAGCATCCAACATATAAGTGAGAAACGATCAGGAAACCTTAAAAATTGATCTTATGAGTGATTAAGCGTGCAAACTCGAGAAATGGTTAATTATAACTCTGTAAAGTCGTCCACGCGAAAACATTTTGGGTTAAAAAAGGAT
>CALBPF010000378.1 GCA_937899105.1 uncultured Flammeovirgaceae bacterium
CGGCAAAAGTCTTAAAGACGCAAAGAAATATTGGCTCTTGAAAAAGCAACTACCTACTGGTGATGGATTCATTAGGTATGAAAAGTCTGACTTTAGTCTTTAAGTAAGTAAAGTAAATTATAGAATAGGCCAGCGATCAAGAACTACTCTGCAAACACCTCATGATGCACCACCTTTTCTTCAAATTCCAGAAGAAAGTCATCGTCTTCCGGATAGTACTTGGCTTTCTCATAATCTTCACCAGCAAAGTTTTTGATCACTTCAAGATCACTCCAGTAGGTGATGAGTGTGAAATGGCCAATGTCACCTTCCAACCTTCTTAAGAAGGTAAGTTTTTGAAACCCGGAGGTCGTCTGATAATCAGGAATAGCTACTTCCTTTAAAAATTCTGTGTAAGCTTTGTAGTCTTTTACATGGACTCTTCCGTGCCAGATTCTTGCTATCATGTGCTTAAGTTACAGCTTCTTTGATAATTTATTTTCTCTCTCTGAGTCATGGATTAATTCAAAATCTCAGAGTCCTCTAACGAGTAACTCTGAGTAGGTATATCACCTTTCAGCGTTGGATCGCCTCTTCAGGGGTAGGGGTACGATGTGACAATGGCCTGTAGAAGCGGCAATATTCCGAAATTGAAGACTGCCACACGGCCAGAAGACGGTTCGCAGATCGGTTTTATGTTTAATGTTCATCTCCTTCATAAATCCACATGAGCACAGTATCACCCGCCTTTTCAAACCCCATTTTTGAATAGAAGTCAATGGCCTTGCCGTCAGCGGTAAGCATTTGCATATGAAATCCCTTGTAGGTTTTAAACATCTCCTCCATGATCATTTGACCTATGCCATTTCCCTGGTAATCAGGGTGTACTAGCAAATGGGGGTAGTATACGACCAAATGTCCGTCTGAGATGGCATTACCAATACCTACTAACTTTCCGTCGTCTCTAGCTGTTGTCAAAGTATGTGAATTCATTAGTGCTTTGTATAACAGCTCAGGCTTCTCGGCTGCACTCCATTTCAACACCTTATATAAAGCAATGACTTCCGTTATCCCCGGCTTGCTTGAATTTGAAATAGTAATGTCCATAGATTGGCCTTTAATTGTCAGTCAAAGTAGCTGTTTATTCTGAGCAGAGCGAAATATTTTCCGAGGTTTTGTAACCTTTTGACCAACCTGATTATCCTATGAGAAATAAAAATTCATTTTAAAGATTAACAACGGAGATGATGTTAAACATGTCAAGAAAGGGTGTATTGAATTTAGTGGGCTTGCTGGTGGTATCAGTGAATATCTTAAATGCTCAGGTACCAAAGGAGTCAGTATTGTTTCAAACACTTAAGGAAAAGGATAAGCAGATGTTTTCAGTAGGTTTTAACCAATGCAATATTGAGGAAGTGGAAAAGCTGACCTATGAGAATTTTGAATTCTACCATGATAAGGATGGAGTAACCGGGTCGAAGGAGGATTTTATTAAAGTGATAGAAGGTGACCTTTGTCGTTCTGGGAAAAATGTTATTACAAGAGTGCTGGATGAAAGTAGCCTGGACGTATTTCCTATGTATGATAGGGGCAAATTGTATGGAGCTATGCAGACCGGTATTCATAGTTTTGGTAGTACTTCGGCCAGGTTCATGCACTTGTGGATGTTGGATAACGATGAATGGAAGCTATCTAGGGTTATGAGCTATAATCATAAGACAGAAAATACATCGATGAGTGTAGAACCTAATTTCATAATCCTTTCTGATGCAGCATTAGACTTTTATGAAGGAGATTATCAGTTCTCACCTGATTTTATCTTATCAATGGTAAGTGACAGTGGTAAATTGTATGGCAACTCCCAGGGTGAGAAAGTGGAGATTAAGGCTTATGCAAAGCACAAGTTTGTTGCCATGGATAACAGCGTGAAAATTCACTTTAACCTGGATGCCAGAGGTCGCCTGATAGGATTATCGATGGTTACCCCAGACGGAGAAATGGTAGCAAAAAAGATCAAGTAGGATTGTCCACTTGATCTGGACGGTCATGTATATCCTGAAAAATAGATTATGGTAGAGACAATTGTTTTTTGTGTAATATCGGTAGCATTCATTACTGCCCTTTTCCTGGCCTGGCATTTCTATCAGCAGGCTAGAAACAAGGAGCGTATGGCGCTTATAGAAAAAGGTGAGAATCTGGAGGAGATTTTTAATATTCAGAAGCGCAACAAATTTGAATTTGTATTTCCATGGCTGAAGCTAGGCGTAGTTACCACCGGGTTGAGCTTTTCCTTTCTGGCAATTGCATTTTTAATCCTTTGGCTGGAGAATGATAAGGAGCTGTTCAAAGGATTTTTAATCACTTTCACGATCGGTTTTTGCTTGGGAGTTTCTTTATTGATCAATCATTTTGTGAGTAAAAGCGAGAAGCGCCAGGATGGATGATAGCTACATCGACAGTGTGCTATCTGGTGATACGGAGTCGTTTCGGTACTTTATAAAAACCTACAAGGACATGGCATTTAATCTAGCCGTTTCTATTGTGAAAGACGATCACTACGCGGAAGAAGTAGTACAGGATGCTTTTATGAAAGCATTTAATGGACTGGCATCGTTTAAACGGACAGCCCGGTTTAAATCCTGGTTTTACCGCATCGTGGTGAACGAATCATTTCAGCGATTGAAAAGAATTAAGAAGCAACACCTGACGCTTGATTCCGAAGAAATAAAAAGCGTATCATATGAAATTACCGAGTTTGGTGAAGACTATAGGATGAAGCAAATAAACGAGGCGCTAAAATTATTGCCACCTAAAGAAAGTCTTGTGCTATACCTATTCTATTTGGAAGAGAACAGTTTGAAAGAAGTGGCAGAAATCACCGGCTGGACCTTATCTAATGTAAAGGTATTACTTCATAGGGGCAGGAAGGGCCTTCGCAGCTCCTTAGAAACTAGCAGACGCAAAAATTAATAATATCATGGAAAAAGAATTCAAAGATGACTTTATCAAAGCGGTAGTCGCCAAGGGCTCCAGAAAGATGCCTAATGATGATTTCGAAAATCAACTGATGTCGAAAATACAAGCGGCTAATGATTATAAAAAAGAGGTATCAGTAAAGTTAATGCTTTCATTAAAGTTTTTCGTTGGAGCATTGGTCTTAGGGCTAATTATGATACTCAGTTTGCTATTCGAGCGTGTTACTTTCAGCTATAATTTAAAACATATGGCTGTAGGAGCTCTGTTTATAATTGCTTTGATGGGCATATTAAATATTGAAAATTACAAACGATTAATTCGGAAGTATTCTACCTCGTAGTTTCTACTCTTTCAATGCCCCTGACAAATCCGCCCGGTTTAAAGTCAGTGCCTGCCAAGTACATAAAACGGCTATGACCACCCCACAATAGGCCAACGGATACATTGGGTCCAACCAATTCACTTGGGTAGAGTAGACAAATGCCCGAAGCAGTTCCTTTAGAATAATGTAGGTAATGGGAGCAAATATCAATACCGCAATAAAAAGATTGGTTGCAAACTCTTTCACCAAAAGATAGATGATGTGTATGAGGTCCGCACCACAGATCTTACGGATAGCGATTTGCTTGAGCTTATCTCTGACCACGCTGATGCTTAATCCATAAATGGCGCAGCAGGAGAGTAGGCCGGCAATAATGGTAAGCAGGTTAGTGAATGCATTGAGCTTGATCTGGTAATCCAGCCAGCTCCCAAATTTCTTATCCATAAACCTGACCTCGGCTTTTTGCCCATTCGATTCGAAATACCTTTCTAAAAAAGCCAAGGTTTTCAGAATGTCGACTTCGAGAATACGAATACATAAAAAGTTATACTTGACGTGACCCTCGCGTACGATCTGAATAGGCTTTTCGGGCAAGTTAAACTTTCCGCTAATGTCTTTGTAAACACCTCTGATAGGTGCAGTGCCAGCTAGTTTAGCAAAGGCGCTTTCGTTGACAACTAGCATCGAATCACCATCATTGGGTCCAAACCATCCACCTTCGATCATTTCAAGATCAAAGAAATTATTAAACTCCGAGTCCACAGAAATGGAATAGACTCCAGTTCCTAGATCACGACTACTGATTTGGTTAGGTAATTGTGACACGGCCATTATATTCACTATGTTCGGACGGGATTTCTTCCATCCCTCGCGAAGGGCGGTAAGCTGCTCATAGGTCATGTTATCCGGGTAGTTTACATATACCACCTGGTAGTTATTGCGACCCGGTTCCTTTACAAGTGAATAGGTCACTTGCCGGTTGATGACAATCGCGGAAACGATAAGGAAAATACTTATTCCCAATTGTGCAATGATGATCACTTTCTTGAATCTTGGGAAAGTAATAGCTTCGGAGCTGAGTAATCGTATAGTATTGGCCCTAATAAACTTACCTACCATAAGTAAGGGTGATAAAGCCAACATTAGGGAAAAGATAATTAGGACCAGAATCAGTATGGTTATCTGCTCCGCGATCAAATGAGGTAAGTTCATCACCTCAATAGCCTCAATGTTTTCCCAGCAAAGCCATAATATCCCCATACCAATCACCAAAGAAATGAGAGAGATGAATAGAGACTCACCTATGAAACTCATTACTAACCTTAGCCTGGTATGCCCGGCCAGTTTTTTTATGGCCAGTTCCTTTACACGATGGGGCAGGGCAAGGCTTGTGAGGTTAATGAAGCTGGTTAGGGCCAAGAACAGAATGAATGCAGTGATACTAACCAGAATGATCATACTGTAGATATCACCATGTAAAACATCCTCTCCATCCATGCGAGGTCCGAAATAGATCTCTGAGATCGGTTGCCCACTATAAGTTTTATCTTTACTATTTATTGCTCCTATATTGGCTCCATCTGCTTTAAGACTATATACCTCAGAGGCGGCCAGGTTGAATCCTAATGTTTTAAGCGATTTTGGGTTAAGGTATATAAACGATCCGAAATTCTGATGAGAGTTGGATGGAAAGGCCTCATATACTGCCGATACCGTCAACTTAAGCGTATCATCAAATGTGAATAGTGATATTTCTTTACCGTCGACATCCGTTTCCCCAAAATACTGCTCTGCAAGATTTGTCGATATCAGCATCGACAACTGATTTTCTTTAAAGTCCTCCAATGCGCCATGCAGTATAGTAAATGTGAAGATATCCGTGATTTCAGGATCGGCTATGTGCAGCTGCTGATTATGATAAGCGCTGTTCGAGGTTAGTACCCTTAGTTCATTCAATACCTTTATTCTGGCAAAAACGCCTGGTCTATCTGCGTTGAGCTGGGAGTAAATATGTTCAGGGATTTGGCAAGAATACTTATTCCTACCGAAGGTTTCTGTCTCACTTTTTTCTATTAATCGGAATATCTGATCATAGTTTTTATGAAATCGGTCGTAACCGAATTCATTTAGAGAAAATACACTCACTAAGATCAGCGCCGCCACAGCAATAGAAAGTGTCAGGATTTTGAGGAAGTAGATTTCCGGATTTTTGGAAATGAACCTTAAGAGTAACCGCATTTGCATACTTGCGGTATTACAAGTTCCTGGCCAATTATTAAGTTCGAATTTGAGTACTGGGAGCCGTTGTTTTCTAATCATACTTCCGAAAATGGAACGGTTTTAACCGATATCGGACGTGGACTGAATGGAACAACCTGCATAAGCATGCTTATGCTCTTTCATCCTACCCTACCATCCACAGTACGGCCAGCACCGTAGCCATGACCATGCTGGCTAATACGCTAGGAAAGGGCGATTTGCCTAGGTATTCACTTTAGATACAATTCTGAGGAGGGACATCGTCTGGGTGCAGAAATTGGCGAGTATGCCAGTGCCTATTTTTTGACTCTAATAGAATGATCTTACTGACATCAGTTTTGTTATTGCCTGAACTAACTTTATCTTGGTGCGTTATTACACCAAGGCAAATGATTATGGCTAGACAAAGCATCTCTTTCACTGAATCAAATGATAAATGGTTGAAATCTCAAGTGAACAGCAAAGAGTATTCAAGCAAAAGTGAACTTGTGAATGATCTGGTTAGGCAAGCCAGACAACAGCAGCAACAGATTGACTTAGTTAGAATGAAACTTGAAAAGGCTGAAAATAGCGGATTTACTACTGACAGCAAGGAGCAGATCTTAGCTAAATCAAAGTCTTTATTTAATGGCTAAATACAGGTTGAGTAACACAGCCAAGGAGTACTTAATAAGAATTCATCACTTTGGGATATCACGCTTCGGAATTGACCAAGCGGACAAATATTTTGACTCATTTTTTAAGTATTTCGACATAATAGCGCAGAGACCCTATGCATTTGAAGCCGTTAATTTTATTAAACCTGGGTACCGAAGGTGCGTCTGTGGTTCGGATAGTATCTATTACAGAATCAAAGATGAAGTAGTAGAAATAATGACCATTATTGGAAGGCAGGACATTGAAAATACTTTCAATGCATTACCTGAGGAGTAAGAAATGTTTAGAACCCTCGTTGGAAGTTGAACATGATTCCTGACATTTTTCTTCTATTCAGAGTCACCCAATAGCAGGAGGGGACTCTAAGGAATTTAACCCGGACGGAAAAAGTGCGGCTTATGAAGACCAGAGTTGAAAGGATATTGTATACATCATGTAATTGTGACAACTTAATATCATAATGGCCGTGTGCGATTACTAAATGAATGATGAGTGAGACAGTCGGTCAACATACACCCAAAACCTGAAATCCTCAAACTGCGGAACTATCAACTCTATCTCATTCTTGTGGTTTTGGTGGTCGTACTTGCTGTTTTTCAGGATTATTTATTTAGCGAGTTTCAAAATACAGGATTTTATATTTCTGAATCTTTGCTTTACAACGCCATTTGGGGTTTTCTCCTGCCATTTGGTTTTTTACAATCATTAATATTCAAAAGACTACAACCGAAAGAAAAAACACTTCAGCTTGTGGTCATTGTGGGAATAAGTATTTCCTTAAGCGTTATCCACATCCTGTGTTTTACATTTTGCTTTATGGGGATTAGTACATTGATCTTTTCACCTGCTCATGAGTTTTGGCGAATATTCAAAAGTGCACTCTCGAATCAGTTGTATATTATTTTCCTTTTTTATTTACTGGCTCCGTATGTCAAACAATATGTGTTACCAAATAAGCGTGGGCCGGTAAAAGTGAAAACGAAATACCCATCAAAGATCAAGATAAAATCAAGTTCGAAGTTCGTTTGGTTAAAAACGGAAACCATTCAGCTCATCTCAGCAGATAAGCCGTATACAGCCATCATCACAGGTACAAAAAAATACTTGGATAATGATTCATTAAAGCATCTTGAGGCCTCGCTGGATCCTCAATATTTCATTCGGGTGCATCGTTCAAAAATCATTAACCTTTCCTTCATTAAGGAATTGAAATCACGCCAGAATGGCGACTATGATGCAATTCTTGAAAACGGATCTTCCGTTCGTTTAAGTAGACACTATAAGGATAACTGGGAACGTTCTACTCCAGTAGGACATAAATACACTCCACACGGCAGCATTACCTTTTAAAACCTAAGAATAAGGGGATGGAATGGACAATATTGTTAAAAAAATGTGAGTTAAAACCGCCTCATTAATTCTTAAAACTATGATTAGGGAGACATTTAACAATACATGGCTCGGTATATTAGGGCTTATTTTAACCATCTCTACGGGGGTTCAGAGCCAGGATCCATATTGGTTAAAAAGCTGGAATGAGGCGTATAAATCAAAGCCCAAAACCTTATCCTCTGTAAGCCGAATTACCTCCAAAGAAGAACTGGGGATACCCTTTGTGATCAAGGGCAAGGTTTTTACACCCGATGGAAGTCCGGCAAAAAACGTGATCGTTCATGCCTATCATCGTGATGTTCAGGGATTTGATTTTGGTAAGGACGATAAGGAGCTTTCGACCTGGAGACTCCAAGGTTGGGTGAAAACAGATGCAAAAGGGAGCTTTCAATTTAATACCATACGCCCGGCACCGGATCATTTAGGAAGAGAGGGAGCACATATTCATTTTACACTTCTGACCGAAAAATTCGGAAGACAATGGGCGCCTACAGTTTATTTTGCAGATGATCCTAAGGTTAATGCAGATAAACGAGCGCGTGCTAAGAAGGCCGGTAAATTCAGTTGGTTAGTAGAGGTAAGTGAAAGTGAAGGCGTGCAATTCATACAGGTGAATATCCAAATAAAATATCAGTCAGACTTTTAGAATGATATAAAGGCTAACCTGGAAGTAGTTCTTTCGTTATCATTTGCAGTGTTATGCAGATAAGAAACCTATGATAATTCAGTCTTC
>CALBPF010000379.1 GCA_937899105.1 uncultured Flammeovirgaceae bacterium
CGAAAGCAGCTGCTGCAGGTCTCCATAAATGTCCAGGCTCAGTTCTTTTTGATAAAGCGGGTTGAAAAAAGGTAGCGTGGTCTCTACATTAAGGGCTCCCAACACCAAAGAAAGGATCGAAAACAAAATCGCCTCGCTCAAAAACTGTAGAATGATCTGACCGCGCTTGGCGCCAACTACTTTCCGAAGACCTACTTCTTTGCTTCTTTTGGTAGCACGCGCGGTCGAAATATTTACAAAGTTCGCGCAGGCCAGTAACAGGATGATCAGGGCTACGAATATCAAGGAGGTAACGTACACTATATTTCCACGCTGAGCGGAGTCGCGGGTAAGTGATGCTGAATACAGGTGAATGTCTTTAAGGGGTTGAAGTTTGAAATGATATTCAAAACCATATTCCCGTGTCTTTTCATCCACATAAGTATCAACATACTTACCGATCTTATTTTCGATCATAGTTTTCTGCGAAACATTATTAACCCGTAGATAGCAATGCCTTCTTGGGCTGAGCCAGTTTTGCCGATCATAGTCGGAGAGGAAGGTATCTAACGTGGATGATGAAATTAAAAAGTCGAACTGCAGGTGAAAATTGGATGGTAAGTTTTTGATTACTCCGTCAATGGCATATTCCCGGTTGTTATTGATTCGAATACTTTCAGAAAGCAGATCTTTATTTCTCCAATCCGCTCCAAAATATTTGCTTGCCAGTTTTTCTGTAATGACCATGCTGTAGGGCTTGGTAAGTATCTCATCAGGGTTGCCTAAAAGAAAAACTACGTCAAAAAAATGAGGAAATGGAGGGTCTGAAAAGTACCCGTCGTCTTCATAAAACTTTTTGTCATCCACTTCAAAAAACCTTTTGACCGCAGGGGTGAGTTCCAAGGCCTGTTCAATTTCAGCGTAATTCTCTTCGAGGGAACTCGCAAACGGGTTGGGAACGTAAGCATTACCCGAAATGCCATCCGATGACACACGCTCACCGATTACGCGAAAGATTCGATCCTTCGCGGGATGATAATTGTCGAAACTTAGTTCGTCAATAACGAACAAGGCGATAATCAGGCATGACCCCAATCCTACCGACAGGCCTAATAGATTAATGGCCGTGAACCCAAAATTTCTCCCAGAAGTGCGAATAAATATTTTGAAGTAGTTTTTAATCATGCCAGTCCTTAGTCAAACAAAGTACCGAAATACATAAATTGCTGATTATATGGTCATTAACTCTTATCATTCAAGTGGCTTTAGATAAATGTGTTCTCTTATGAAACACTTATTTGTTCCGGTTTGGAACATTTACGTATTTCAGGGTAAGATGCATTTTAAATTACGCGTATAATCCGTGGTGTGGACACAGACCACGGATAGAGACCATGGGTTATGGAAAGATAAGATAAGTGTAAGGGTGAGATAAATGATCAAACTTAAATTTTTAAGTCATGTCGTAGTACAGCGGAGACATCTTTGCCATAAAGAAAGACGCCTCACTGCCTGGGTTACTGAAAATGAACTGTATGTTCCGAGATGACTAAAAAAATAAAAGCCATCCGCTACTTATCGGGTCGTGAAAATTTGAAAGCTTACCTGAATGAAAAAATACAGCCATGAAAAAGGTAAAAGGAAGAATATTGGTTATTGACGATGATCGCGATGTGCTCCATAGTGCACATATGGTGCTTAAGCCTGTTTTTGGAGAGGTAATCACGGAAAGTAATCCACAGCAGATCAACTACCTGATCACGCACAACACCTATGATGTGATCCTGCTGGACATGAATTATACGGCCGGGGTTACTAGTGGAAAAGAAGGCCTTTTTTGGCTAAAATCTATCAAAGAACGTGTACCCGAACAGCAGGTAGTAATGATAACAGCTTATGGTGATATTAAACTGGCTGTAGAGGCAATGAAGATAGGAGCCGCCGACTTTGTGGTAAAGCCCTGGGAAAACGAAAAGCTTCAGGCTACTGTATTGTCGGCTTACAATCACAGCCAGTCCAAAAAAGAGGTGGAAGCCCTTAAGGACGAGCAAAAGTCGCTGAAAGCCCTCATCTCATCGCAGGCCAGCGACATTGTGGGTAATTCGGAGCCGATACGACAAGTCTTTAAGGTGGTTGATAAAGTGGCAAGGACAGATGCCAACGTGCTAATTCTAGGTGAAAATGGGACCGGTAAAGAATTAGTGGCCAAAGAAATGCATCAAAAATCAAATCGATCTGCAGGGGCCTTCATTCGGGTCGACCTGGGATCTTTGTCTGAAAGCCTTTTTGAAAGCGAACTATTTGGTCATAAGAAAGGAGCTTTTACGGATGCAAAGGGCGATAAAAAAGGTCGGTTCGAACTGGCTAAAGGCGGTACTTTATTTTTAGATGAAATCGGCAACTTACCATTACCACAGCAAGCCAAACTATTAACGGCCATACAAAGTAAGGAGATCTTTCGACTAGGGGAGAACGAGCCCATCTCAATAGACTGCAGGATAATAGCGGCTACCAATAACGATCTTCACGCTATGGTCGAAGCAAAGAAGTTCAGGGAAGACCTGCTATATCGCCTGAACACAGTTGAACTGACGATTCCTCCATTGCGTGAGCGTGCCAGTGACATCGCGCTTTTGGCTGGTCACTTTTTGGACGTTTTTTCTCAAAAGTACCGTAAGTCAAAAATGGATTTAGAAGATGACGCTATTAAATATTTATCAGGCTACCTGTGGCCAGGTAATGTTCGGGAGCTGCAACATGCGGTAGAACGGGCGGTGATCATGTCTGACGGTCATCGCCTGGGCTCAAGTGATTTTTTGCTGGATGACAAGAAAGTAAACCTACCTCCGAGTACCCTTAATCTCGATGAAATGGAAAAAGTGGCTATTGAAAAGGCAATTACAAAAAATCAAGGTAATATCAGTAAGGCGGCCAAAGAGTTGGGCTTGGGAAGGACAACTATTTATAGGAAGTTGGATAAGTATGGTATTAGGTATTGATGGCTGGAGGAAAGAGTTAAAGGTAACAAACACAACTACGGTAGGTTCTCCAGATCATCTTTATCTCTATTTCTGCCCGTAGATCGCTTATTAGTTTTCAGGTCATCTAAGTCTATGAAATTGACTTTGATCTCATTAATCTCAACAACATTCTTACGCGAATAACACTTCTCAAAGAAAACTCCGTCAAGACTGTTTAAAATGTCTATTCTAAACGGTGGGTGACCAAGCTGAATGACGCTATTCTCCTCAAGAAAATCCGATTCACTTAATCCAAGTGATGCAAAGCCAAATTCTTCAAGAGTTATGATCAGTTTATGAGCCGTATTTTCATCATTATTTACCCATACATCAAAATCTCCAGTGAACCTCGGATATCCATAAATACCAACGGCATAACCTCCTACGACCAAGTATTCAATTCTATTTTTGTTTAATAACTCTATAAACTCTTTGAAGTCCGGGCTTAACATTTTTAAATGATATGTATTGCTGACGTAGAATCTCTATGGCGTTCAACCTTTCCTGAAATGTTCGTTTGGACCAGTATTCATATTGCGGCTCTTCGGCTCCAAGAGATACCTTCTTTATTGTTTTCTGCATGATGTTAAAGATACCTTAATGTATTCGTTTCTCATAAGTTAGTTATATTGATCTTCCTATGAAAAACTTCCGTTGGAACATTCTCGTGCGTGTAGCCGCTATTGTGGTTTTATGCGTAACGCTAGCCTGGGCGCTGGTAGAAACCAATTGGTTTTTTACCCCTTTAGTGGTGAGCGCTACTATTCTAATGGTAGCGGGGAATCTCATTTATTATACCGAACGCACTAATAAAGACTTAACCCAGTTTTTACTTTCTATAAAACAGGGTGGGTTTACCAGCTCTTTCAAGAACCAAAAACGGGGCGGATCTCAAAAAGGCCTAAGTAAGGCCTTCAATGATGTGATCCGTGAGTTTCAGAAAATAAGTATTGAGAAGGAAATGCAATACCTGTACCTCCAAACGCTAAACGAAAATATTGGAGTTTCTATCATCAGTTTTGATGAAGAGGGGAATATTGAGCTTATGAACCCCGCTGCAAAGGCTCTTCTTAAAAAGCCCTATATGAAAAATATAAGTGATTTAGTGAGAATTGACCAGACCCTGCATACAGCGGCGACGGAAATGGAATCCGGAGAAAAGCGGGTCATTAAATCTTTCATTGATCAAGAGGTGCAGCAGCTTTCTGTACAAGTTAAAGACTTTGTCATTCAGGAAAAAGGATTTCGTTTGGCCCTATTTCAAGACATCAATGCTGAACTCGACCAAAAGGAGATAGAAGCCTGGCAAAAGCTCACGAGAGTGCTCACTCATGAAATCATGAATTCTGTTACCCCTATTGCCTCGTTAAGTACTGCGGTAAACCAACTCGTTTCGGGCCCAGAAGCTATGGATACCATTTCTGTTGAGGATAAGGAAGATATAATCACGAGCCTAAAGACAATCGAAGAAAGAAGTAAGGGTCTAATTCATTTTGTAGGCGCCTACAAAAACTTTTCTCGAATCCCAGAATTGAGCATTGAGAAAGTGGATATCACCAAACTGATCGAACGTATTGTTCATTTACTACAACCCGACCTTGATCATGCGCATATTGCAATAAACGTAGTGGCACCCAAGTCGCTGGAAGTTAAGGCTGATAATGAACTTCTGGAACAAGTGCTTATCAACTTGATGAAAAATGCCATCGAAGCGTTAAATAGTCAAGGCGACGGACAAATTGATATCACAGCTAATAAAAGGGGCGCTAAGAAATGTGAGTTAAAAATCGCAGATAATGGTCCGGGTATCCCCGATGAAGTTCTGGAGAGAATTTTCGTGCCCTTTTACACTACTAAAAAGAGTGGCACCGGTGTAGGTTTGAGTTTTGCCAGGCAGATTATAAAACTTCATGATGGTGAGCT
>CALBPF010000380.1 GCA_937899105.1 uncultured Flammeovirgaceae bacterium
CATTTTCGGATCATGAACTCATATTAGGTGTAGACGGGGTTGGTCTTGTGATTTGGGACGTTCAATCACGTACCATTGTGAAGCAAATTGTTTATCAAGATGGTAAAAGAGGCACCTTGAGTTCCAATGCCATACAATCCCTGTATCAAACCAGAGATGGTCTGCTGGTTGTGGCAACTCATCGTGGCGGATTGAACATTTATAACCCGAACAAGCTCAATTTTGGAAACATACAAAAAATCGGAGCTAGTAAGTCATCACTTGCAAGCAACCACGTCTTGTCCATGACTGAAATTGCACCAGGGCACATTGGCTTTGGAACCTATGAAGGCATCAGCATCTTGAACAAACAAACCGGAACATGGAGTCATTTGCAAGACCGAGACGATCAAATTAGCGAGGTCATATTGGGATTCACAACAGACACCAAAAAAAATATCTGGGCACTATCCTTTACCAAGGCACTTTCTATCTATAAATATGATGGGAACGGACGGTATTTAGAAGCTCAGAAGTATAGTAAAAAAGAGGACTTATTCGGGAAAAGCGTCTTGGTCGACTATGACGATCATATTTGGGTAACAAGCCATACAGGCTTAATCCAATTTTCCACTACTGAAGGAACGTCCGAAAGTTACCCCATTTTAAACTCTCTGTCTTCTGTGCTAATTTCAGAAGAGCTACTTGCGGTTGGTGCCGAAACAGGAATTTTCTTTTTAAATACCCATTCGAAAAAGCTTAGAGATTACCCGTTTATTAACGATTCGAAATTTGAAATGAGGCTAATCAAAAGCCTTCGTGTTGACAAGCAAGGAAGATTATGGGCAGCATCAAAACTTGATGGATTATTTCTAATTGATTTGGTCAACGAAACCATCAGAAGATTTTCCCGGACCAACGGTCTTCAATCCAATAACGTTTTTGGCATAGCCATGGAAAACAAAAATGTCTGGATTAGTACGCAAAAGGGCATCTCAAAAATTGACAGTGCCTACAATGTCACCAATTACACAACTTCGGATGGAATTCTATCGGTTGACTTTAATTATAATTCTGCGATGTGTGATTCAGACGGGGTTTTATATTTTGGGACTAACGAAGGTGTAATTACACTCAATCCACAGCGTATACAAACGTCAAATAAAGACAAACGAATTGTTTTCTCAGAATTCAGGCTCAATCATAAAAGAATTCTTCCAAGAGAGAACTCGCCTCTCAAACAAGCAACACAACAAACAGAAGAAATCCGGTTAAGGCATAGCCAGAACTCGTTTTCGCTCAGTTTTGAATGCATAGATTTCATACAAGCGGGAAGAGGTGAGTTTCGATGGAAACTTGAAAATTTTGACGAGGATTGGCTCTCATCCAATGAGCTCAGGGCAATCAGCTACACAAACCTAAATCCAGGAGACTATATGTTTAAGATAGAGGCTATCGATGAAAAGGGTAAATTAATCTCTAATACAAAATCCATCATTATTCATATCACCAAGCCTTGGTGGGTTTCATACTGGGCATATGCACTTTACTGCTTGATTTTTATTACGATTCTATCAGTATGGGTATACTTCTACCGAATCCGACAACATTCAAAAACTTCATCAGAAAGACTAGGTTTCTTAATCAACCTAGCTCACGAACTAAAGACACCACTTCAACTCATAAAGGCACCGCTCAATGACTTAACGTCCAATAAGGAAATAACCGGGAAAGCTAGACAAAGTGTCAATATAGCACAATCAGCAGCAGATCGACTTCATCTTCAAATGCTTGACTTTTTGGACATTGGGAATTTGGCAAAGATTCAAAACAGTTTGAAGTTGGAACCTACTGATCTAATTCAGTTCATACAAGACAAAATTGTTGCATTTAAAGTGCTCTCTGACAAGAGACGCATAAAATTGACATTTAGCTACGATGAGCCAGAACTATTTTGTGAGATGGACAGAAAGCTTCTGGATAAGATCTTAAGTAACTTGATCTCCAATGCTCTTAAGTATACTTCGGATGGCGGAATTGTTGCCATTGAACTGGAAATCGTAAATTCAGAGTGTAGTATCCGTGTAAGTGACACAGGAATGGGTATTATGAAGTCTGACCAGAAAAAAATATTCCAGGCATTTTACAGGACAAAAAGGGCTAAAGAATCCGGATCAACTGGAAACGGTATGGGTTTGGTTCTTGCCTCTAACTTCGCTAAAATGTTGAACGGTAGACTTTCTCTGCTGAAAAGTTCAGCAAAAGGAACAGTATTTGAATTCAGATTCAAGTATGAACTAGCTGATCCTTTAGAAATCTATCGAGAAATAGATGAAGAAGACGATAGTGAGGAAAACGACAAAGCAAATCGAATACTACTCGTTGAAGATGATGAGGAATTGCTGGAATACAGCATAAGTAAACTAGAGGATAATTTCGACATCATTACCGCCAAGAATGGCTTAGATGCCGTAAAAAAATGTGAGCATGTCCTTCCTAATATTATTATCGCTGATGTAAGGATGCCGTTGATGAACGGTCTCCAACTTTGTATGAATTTAAAATCAAATGTAAAGACTTCTCATATTCCAATAATCCTTTTCTCCGGACTTGATAGCAAGGAAGAGATAATGGAAGGCCTTGAAGCAGGAGCTGATGACTATGTTATAAAACCCTTTGAATTTGATATTCTTATTAAAAAAATAGATACCCTTCTTAATAACAGACTGATTTTAAAGAATAAATTTTTGTATCAGTCTGAAGATGAGGAAGAACTGGGCTTTTCTTCAAGCTTGGATAGCGAATGGATGAGCGATGTGAAAAAGTTCGTAGAAGAGCACATCGAAGACCCAGAGCTCACACCATCTGTTCTTTACAGAGAATTTGGTATGAGTAGGTCCGCTTTCTATCATAAAACCAAGACGCTCATGGATCTATCACCCCTTGAACTTATTAGAACCATAAGGCTTAAAAAATCTAAAACGTTACTTGTACCCGGTGTAGACATTAGCCAGGTTGCATATGAAATTGGCTTCAACAATCCAAAGTATTTCAGCACGGTATTCAAAAAATATTTTGAGCAAACGCCAACAGACTTCATCGCGCAGAAAACAGAACTTAAATCCTGAATTGCCAATCTATAGCTTGAAGGTGCCTATCGCAAAGCACTTACCTCTTCGGGAGTAATGCCCTCTGCTGCATTACCAAACTTCTCGGTTCTTATATAGGATAGTATTCCAGCTATTTGATCATCCGACAAACTTGTTTCCCTTAAGCCGGGCATAGCTCCGTTGTATGTCTCTCCATTTACCTCTCTTTCTCCTGAAAGTCCATCCAGAATTATTTTAATCAAGTCAGACTTATTTCCAGATACGATAGCATTGTTTGTTATTGGAGGATACACCTTTGGTAATCACTCGCCATTTTCCTTGAGGCAAGCCAAGCAAAGTAAATTATAAAATTTCTGACCAATTTCGGCGGACGAGGAAACTTTCGCAGGTTTAGTTGAAACACCCTCCTCATTGTGTTTTTTCGCATTGCCTCCACAACCTAGAATAAGGATAGAGAAGATGCTCAAGATTACTAATGCACTTTTTAACTTTTTCATAATGTTTTGTTTGATTCAGAAAGCCAGCGTTAAGTGTTGTAACCCGCCTGGTTTTAGATTTTCAAAAATAGAGTGGAGACGTATTCATAAGGTTTGAAAAATGCTTTTCCAAGTAGAAATTTTCTTAACTCTTATGCCCCTTAACAGATTATGTAGTGTTCGTTCCTAATTATGCAAGCTGCCGATTGACGAAAACTGAAAAGCCAGGAAACTTCAGGCTAAAGACATAAAAAACTCGTTTTTGCTGTCTTTTAATTGAGAAATCCAAGAACAATTAATAGATGTAGGGCACTATCGCACCGAGAAACTTCTTGACTCCAAAACCGCCTTACCGTCGGCCGTAAGACCCTCTATTCTTATAGTGTAATCAGCCTGATCATCTCCTGTATAAAACGAAAAACTTACCTCCCCATCCTGCATTTTAAGCCGTGGTTTCCAATAAAGTTGAAGCCTGTAATCCGGTTTGACCACTGAAGTTGAATCCGGGTGATAGCTCGGTGCATAATACTCACGCGCTCTGTAATAGCCCGGATGGGTAATGTACACAGTGCCCGGGAGCGGTTGCTCTCCTCTGTCTAAACTTATAATTCCATTGCCTGATTTAGTGTAAATATAAATAGCAGGACCGACCGATCCAGTTGTCAAACCTGATCTATCGACATCAATAAAGTAGATATCTGATGCAGGAGTGCTTGCAAGCAGATTGAAGGAAGTACTATCTATTTCCACGCGATCCACAAATATTTGTGGAACCTGCCCTCTAATTGAGATTTGATTTCTAGGCCGTACATCTACAAAAGGTAATGTAGCTAACACGTTTAGGAGTGTCCCGGACAAAATAGGCAAGGAGTCACCAACATATCTAAATTCTGTATTTGTTTATAGCCCAGCGTTTGTCTATACACAAATACAGAATTTAGATATGTTGGT
>CALBPF010000381.1 GCA_937899105.1 uncultured Flammeovirgaceae bacterium
TCAACCGCATTTTTGCTGGCGGCTGTTGGTCTGATAGAATCGTTGATGACATTGTACCTGGTCTATGATCTTACTGAATCCAGAGGCTCCGGTATTAGTGATTGTGTGGCCCTGGGCGGGGCGAATATTCTTAATGGACTTTTTGGTGGCATGGGCGGCTGCGCTATGATCGGTCAGTCCATTATAAATGTGAATTCAGGAGGTAGAGGCAGACTTTCCGGGGCTGTAGCAGCTGTGGCCCTGCTTTTATTTATCTTATTTGGTGCGCCTTTGATTGAGCAAATTCCGATAGCGGCTTTGGTAGGGGTAATGTTCATGGTGGTGATAGGTACATTTGCCTGGAGTAGTTTCAGAATCATCAATAAAATACCAAAAGCTGATGCTGTTGTTCTGATCGCCGTTTCAGCTATCACCGTTTGGCAGGATTTGGCCATAGCGGTAATCACCGGGGTGATCATGTCGGCATTGGTGTTTGCCTGGCAGAACGCTACCATGATCCGGGCAAGAAAACGTTTGAAAAACGATGGCACCAAAGTGTATGAGATCTGGGGGCCACTTTTCTTTGGCTCAGTACAAAACTTTAATCAGAAGTTTGATCCTAGTGGTGATCCGGATAAGGTAGAAATAGACTTTATTGAATCCAGGGTAAGTGATCATTCAGGTGTAGAGGCCATTGATAATTTAGCTCATAAATACATGAATCAGGGTAAGAAACTGAAACTTACACATCTTAGCCCGGAGTGTAAAGTACTTTTGCTCAAAGCGGATCCTAAGTTTAGTGACGTAATCGAAACATCTATTGACGATCCCAGATACCATGTGGTTACCGATTTGATGGACCAGGAGGTGTAGACGTCAACATAGTTATTGCTTGGTAAAATATTTATAAGACCATAAGAGTTAGTTCAGCGCTCTTATTCCGTCTGATGCTGAATTCGTTTGGCCACTAAGTCCCAAAGGCGCAAAGTTCTCTTTAATAGTTCTTTGTAGCTGTCACTGAGTTTATCAGTTCATTGTTTGTGTCATATGATCCGCGTAAAATACATCAAGCAAGAATATCTGGTGTGACTTGTTTAGTTGGTTAATGCAAGTCGGATCAAAGTCGTATTTTTGGCTATGGCCAACGATTTTTCGCATTTAAGCGCTGCTGGTGACCCTACTATGGTAGATGTTTCACCAAAATCCGTCACTGAACGTGTGGCGAAAGCTCAAAGTATATTGGAAATGGATACTGAAATCATAGCTCGGTTTGAGAATGATGAGATTCATACCAAGAAGGGTCCGGTGTTTCAGACCGCAATTATCGCTGGAGTAATGGCAGCCAAAAAGACAAGTGAGCTTATTCCATTGTGTCATCCCATTGGTCTTGACAAATGCACCATAGACATAAGCTTGAATAACGATAAGCAGGTAGTGGTGGAGTGTACGGCTAAGGTGACTTCAAAGACCGGAGTGGAAATGGAAGCGCTCACAGGGGCGTCAGTGGCGGCTCTAACCATTTATGATATGTGTAAAGGTTTCTCACATAACATAGTAATTAAGGAAACCAAATTAATGGAAAAGACAGGAGGGAAGAGTGACTTCAAAAGAGCATAAACAGCATGCATTTGTTCAGAAACCTGTAGGTGGTAAGTTTCATAGAAATGAGTTCGCCCTATTAGGTGCGCCATGTTCTGTTATCCAGGATTTATCAGACCGGTTAGGTACTGAACTTAAAAAAGACTTCAGAACAGGATATGTGGATGCGGATCACAATGCAGCTAACTACAACAGCCCTTTTGAAGTAAAGTACACGGACAAAATTGATCACAACCGGCTTGAGTTTTATTCCAGAGACTTGACGTACGAGTATAAAAGAATGTTCAATGATCAGGATGTTGTTCTCGTGAACGGAAACCATTTTACCGCTCTAAAGCAAATAGTAATCATTAACAAGAAGAAAAAGGAATCATTGAGCAGGAAGCTTGATAGGCTAACCGATGTGATAATGATTTTGCTGGATGAGCGGGAAGAGGAGGTATATGATTTTATAAAAGAGGCTATTCCGCATTATTCTACTTTACCAGTCTTAAACATCAACGATACTCACTCCATTCTGCATATCCTTAAAGCAGCTATTTCATCACGAAAGCCGCTCTTAAACGGTCTTGTTTTGGCGGGAGGGGAAAGTACACGTATGGGGCACGATAAAGGAGCGATTGACTATCATGGCAAGCCACAGCGAGAGCATATGGCCGATATTCTTTCGAGCCTATGTTCAGAAACATTTATATCCAAACGAAGTGAAATTAAATTGAATAGTGGCTATTCCTTTATTGAAGATGCTTTTACAGGTTTAGGTCCTTATGGCGGAATACTTTCAGCCTTCAGGCAGAATCCGAATGCCGCCTGGCTTTCAGTGGCTTGCGATGTTCCCATGCTTGATCAGCTAACTTTACAACGACTAATCAATAACCGGGATATTTCTAAAGTAGCTACGTGCTTCCATAACCCGGAGACCAATTTTCCGGAGCCATTGATTACCGTTTGGGAGCCGCGCGCTTATCAGCAACTGCTTTACTTCTTAAGCCTTGGCTATTCCTGTCCGCGAAAGGTTTTGATCAACTCTGATGTTCATGAGGTTCAGCTTGATCATACCGAAGTATTGACCAACGTGAATACCCCCGAAGAGTACGATAATATAAAGAATCATATTGTTGGCTAAAGTTTCTGCTATCGTTTTGGCGGCCGGCCTTTCCAAGCGTATGGAAGGAGGCAAGAAGCTTTTTCTACCCTACGGATCCCGGACAATTTTGGAGGAAGTGTTATATCAACTTTCACGAAGCAATGTAGATGAGGTAATCGTGGTGGGCAGCGAGCAGTCCATTCAAAGCATCAGGGACATCACGTCAAGAGACTATCAAAGCTATTAGGTTATTGAGAACAAGCGATACAAGTTAGGAATGACCACGTCCATTCAGGCTGGCGTCAATGCGGCTGGTGTCGATACGTCGGGTTACATGATTTGCTTAGCTGATATGCCCAAGATTGATTTTCCGGTTTACAATGGGCTCACTTCTGCCTTTAGAAAGTATTATGTGGATGATCAGAAGTCCATATTGGTTCCGGTATATAATAACAGGAAAGGGAATCCTGTTATATTTTCAAGTTATTATCGGAATGATATTTTAAATCATCAGGAAATGGAAGGGTGCAGAGGTATAGTTCAAGAGAATTCAAGCCATCTGCATAACGTAAAAATGAATTCTGCCGAGGTGCTTTTCGATATTGACACTAAAGAGCAATATGATCAAGCTATAGAAAAGGGTTTATGATTCTGGTATTTTTGATCACTTGGTCATGTTGTAAGTCTTCGGAATAAATGATCTCACACTGTGCTTGAAGCGCTGAGGAGATGACAAGCGAATCATAAAAGGAAAATCGCCACCTGTCATGTATGTCTAGGGCTTCGATGTAGAGATTAATACTTGGATACACTTTACACAACGGATCCATGAACTTTGTCAAATACTGGGATAAACTATTCTTGGATAGCGGAATCTTAAATTTTCTGGACGCCACATTTAAGAACTCTTGTATTATCTGATAGCTTATTACTCCTGAATCTTCAGCAAAGGATTGAGCCACTAAATCTGTAGCAATTTCCTTTTTAACAGGAGCATCCACATCGAAAGAGTAAACAAAAATATTGGTATCCAGAAAGAACTTACCTTTCATTCATCTCCTCTCTTGAAAATTTTCTACCTGGTTTTCCGAGGTTTTCTTTTTCCATGAATTGCAAGTAATCGCTTTTGGTTCTAGTATCTTGAGCATAAGATTTCAGCCATTGGCGAAAACGTTCATTTAGCGTGGTGTGCTCTTTTCTGGCTTTGACCCGCGCTTTGTCAATTAAAGACTTTTCTGCCGATAGTGTGATATTCTTTAGCATCATACAAATGTAGTGTACACGAAAATAGTGTGCAATTAATTCATCTTATATTTCTTGCCAGGTAGCGATTTAATATGACCTTGAAACTCCAGGGCCAAAAGAATAGAAGCAAGATTATTAACCGGTATTTGTGTGACCCAGCTCAATTTATCGATATGAACCCCCTCATTTTGATCTCGTAAGGTTTCAATTACTGACTGTTCCTGGTCATTGAACGAATCGAGGTGTAAAACACTTTGCTTTGGTACCTGATCCGATGCATCCCAATTCATGATGTATTCAATGTCCTGTATCCCGGTTAGCAGATGAGCCTTATTTTGCTTAATCAGGTTATTGCAACCTTCTGAATATTTACGGTTGAGGTCTCCTGGTACGGCAAATACATCACGGTTATAGTCGTTGGCAATATTCGCGGTAATTAACGCGCCGCCTTTATAGGCGGCTTCAACCACGATGATCGCATCACATAAGCCGGCAATGATGCGATTTCGTGCGGGAAATTTCGGAGCATCAGGAACTCTATCATACGATTGTTCCGTAATAATGGCACCCGTAAGTTGCATGTCTTCAGCTACTTTTCTATGAGCTGAAGGGTAAATCTTATTTATTCCACCTGCCATTACACCTATAGTAGGCAGATCATTTTTTATTGCTGATTTATGGGCTTCAATATCAATGCCATAGGCCAGTCCACTAACGATAGTTGCTTTGTGAGCTTTTAGCGACTTTACAAGTTCAGAGGTAAAGGATTTACCATAGTCGGTAGCATTACGTGTACCTACTATGCCTATCATTTTGTTACTTTCGAGATTATTGACGCCTTTTATATAAAGTATACTTGGAGCGTCATTAATTTGCTTTAGTCGAGCAGGGTAATCTTTATCAGAATGAAACAGAATTTTAACGCCATCTTTTTGAGCTTTTTCGAATTCGGCTCGTGCACGCTCAAGCGGTTGTTGTTTTAAAATTGCATTGGCTGCTACATCTCCAATGCCGGGAACTTTCAGTAGCTTATTTTTAGGTGCTTTAAACACCTTTTCAGCAGATCCACAGTAACTGATAAGCTGTTTTATTAGGAAGTTACCAATGTGAGGTACAAAATGGAGTGCCAGTTGAGCTACCCGATTACTCTCCATTGAAAAGATCAGGCTTGGTCTCTAAGCTCCAATAAGAATTGTCTTACTTTATTGAGTGAATCGATGATTTCCATTTTGTCTTTAACTGCTCCGGCGTCATTCTTAAGCATGTCTTTTGCACCTTGGAGCGTAAAACCCTTCTCTTTTACTAAATGATAAATAAGTTTAACATTCTCTATATCTTCTTTAGTAAATTGACGGTTCCCTTTTCGATTTTTCTTAGGGCGGATAACATCAAATTCGCTTTCCCAAAACCTTATTAAAGAAGTAGCCACTTTGAACATATCAGCCACTTCTCCAATGGCATAATATTTTTTCTCAATGACTTTCTCTTTGTACGGCATTTAAAATGAATTAATCTTGAAGATAAGTAATTATACCAGTCGCGTCAATTTTTACGGGTACTTCAGGAAAATCTTTTTCGGTCAGTTCACGTAATTTGGTGATGACCCGACCGTCAGCGTCAATTTTTGGTCCCCCGGGAGCTCTTTGAACGATTGGGGTGATCTCAGCCTTTAAGAATTCTCCTTCTGGATTTGTGAATACTTTTATAATGGGAGCCAATCCATTGTCACCCTTTAGATTAAAGCGTGCATAAGTACAGAAATTGCCAAGGCTATAGATTATGAATCTATTTTTATATATATCAACGGCTCTGGTTACATGTGGTCCATGACCAAAAATAATGTCAGCACCAGCATCGATCATCTTATGAGAGAAGTCATATACGTTACCTCTATTTTCTCCATAAAAAACTTCGCTTTCCCGTGTCACATTTTGGTACTTACTGCCTTCTGCCCCGCCATGGAAAGAAACAATTACCACATCGGAAATAGAATCTAGCATAGATACAATCTTGCCAGCTTTATCGAGATCATGAATACTCATAGTGCCCGTATTTGGAGCAAATGCCGTGAAGCCATATTTCATGCCGTCAACCATAAAAGTTGAATAAGGATGTGTGGTTTGGCCAGCATGATAGAAACCTAGAGAGTCAAGCGCACGGGCTGTATTCTTTCTCCCTGGATCGCCAAAGTCTCCGGCATGATTATTGGCAGTACTGAGTAAATCAAAGCCTGCGCCCTTCAAGTGGTTGAGCATGTATTCCGGAGAACGAAAGATGTAACAAATTTTTGGGTTTCGACAGTATTTGGCATCTCCACCATCATCCAGAATTACACCTTCTAAGTTTCCAAAAGTGACGTCAGCATTTTGAAGAACAGGTTTTACATCTCTCAATAGGTCTGCCCCTTTATTGGGTGGTAAATAGCCTTTATCGGGATAATTGGTACCCATCATAATGTCGCCCACGCCAATGATTGTTACAGTGTCCTTTAAAAGTCGGAAGATTTCAATTTCTACCGAATCCTGAATCAGGGTAAGGGTTGAATCAAGTGGTGCGACCGTAGTATCTAACGGTACACTGGCGCTGTCACTTTGATCTGATGACTGGGGCAGTCTACTTACCTTACAGGAAGATGCCGCGACCACAAAGGCCATCATAAAGACGAAATACTTTAGTTTGAACATGGACGCAAATAAAGGAAGACCAGCGCAATGGACAAACAAAAAAAGCAGCTCGATTGAGCTGCTTTTTACTTAGATCTAACCTACTTTATTCTGAGAGCATTACTAGGTCAACCACACTTTTTGAGTCAACCTGATGTGCTGTTGTTTTGAGTCCTATGAATGAGTAAACCAATGTGCTATTTTCCGGTGCTTTTATTTTATATTCACCTTGTAAGTTGGTCACTGTTCCCACAGCAGTTCCTTGAACAACCACATTTACTCCCGGCAAAGGCTTGCCATCTTGAGAAACCAATTTACCGGTAATGGTCTTTTCATCTCCTAATTCCATTTTCTCAAATTCCAACCAGGTGTTAGTCTCCTTCTTGGCTTCTGCCCCGGACCCACCAGAAAGTGAGAAAGTAATGGGCAGAATGATTCTTTGATTTACAGGATTTCCCGATTGTCTGGGAGTAGACCATTCATACGGCAATCCAACTACCCTGGCGGCTTCTGCATCGCAACCGGCGCCAATCCCTTTAACCACTGTGATGTCCGTCATGGTTCCCGACTTGTCTATGACAAACTGTACGTAAACTTTACCCTCGACACCCAGTTTTCTCGCTTGAACGGGGTAGGTCATATTGTTCTTTAAGTGCTCATAGAAAATTTCGTATCCCCCTTGAGGCATGGCAGGCTGATCCACAATCTGAAATATTTCACCTTCAGTTGTAGCATTGGCCACTTTTTCCAGCGCCCCGTTTTTGTTTACTAAAACACCCACAATATCCGGATCTTTCTTTACTTCTACCAGGGCAATAGTGGCAGGATCAATATTTTTAAATTCATTCAGCTTAGATTCATTATCCATGGCCGTTTCAAAATATACGAATTCGGCTTCAGGATATTTTAATTTTAATTCAGCAACCTTGTCTGTTAAATGCACCGGAATATCGGTTTGTTTTGCTGTTTCCATGACTTCTGCTACATCATTCATAGTTTCATCATTGCAGCTGAATACAAAAACTACAAAGCCTACTAACGGTAAGGTACTCAGCCATTTCCATACGGTAGGTTTCTTTCTTGGTGACTTCATAATTTCTATTCTTTTTAAAATTAATGACTTGTTAAAGTGGTGACCCAGAGATAGTGTCATTTGCTTAACCGCCATTTTTGCGAGTAAGCTGCTATACTGAGCCGGATTGCTAGACTTTAAAATGATCTCATCAGCTAAATACTCATGTACATTTTGAAGTGACTTTCTCAACATCCAAATGATCGGATTTATCCAGAAAACAACCTTCACTATTTCAATTAAGATAATATCTACACTGTGCCACTGTTTAATATGGGCATTCTCATGCTGTATTATTTTGGTCTTTTCTTCTGGTGTAAGATCAATGGTATTGTCGAAGAAAAGTAAATTGAAAAATGAAAAGGTAGGAAGCTGCCCATGAGTAGGTATCATTATATGACTATCCTGAATGGATCTTTCCTTTTTTCGTAATTGATAAAATCTGATTATTTGAAATAGCTGATATATCAGAAGTGTGGTAAAGATCAAAATACCTGCGGTGTACACAAATCCGATAAGTTCAGCTCTTGAAAAACTAATGGTTTGAGCAGCTACGGCTTCACCCTCGGCGGTTATCACTACTTCCGGAAGAATCATTGCTTGTAAACCATCTGCTACTGTAATGTTTACAGGAGAACTAAATGGACTTTCAAATTGCAACAGTGGCACTGAAATGCTCAGAAAAACAATGGCCAAAATATAGAAACGCCTCCAGATAAAATTCCTTTCCTTACTGAGCGCCAGCAAATAGAAACCTCCTAATACCAATAGACATAGGTTAGCCTCGATAAAGAAATTAATATAGCTATTCATCGTCTTTCTTATTCAAGCCGTCTTTCACATGTTTCATTAATTCGTCCATATCCTTGACGTCGAGATCATTTTCCTTTGCGAAAAAAGAGACCAGACTTTCAAAAGAGCCGCTGAAATAGCCAGACAGAAAATTATTCAGATAAAACTTACTATACTTAGCCTTATCCACAGCGGGATAATACTCATGTGTTTTACCATAAGCTATATGCTTTACAAAACCTTTCTGCTCCAGTATCCGCACAATTGTTGATACGGTGTTATAAGCGGGTTTTGGTTCTGGCATTTCAGAAATTATGTCTTTTACAAATCCACTTTTTAGACGCCAAAGGATGTGCATAACTTGCTCTTCTGCTCGTGTTAGTTCTTTCATTACCAATAAAATTTTGATCTTACGTATCCAAAGGTAATACTATAAGTTTAGTTTTACAACTAAATAATTAGTTAATAAAATGATGCAACCGTTTTCAATTTTTTTGAACTTCAAAATTGGCTATATTCCAACTTGTATTAATTTATAAATTATTAATGAATCTGAATATTAAGGCAAGGCAGCAGAACACTTATGATGCCATTGTCGTGGGTACTGGGATCTCCGGAGGTTGGGCAGCTAAAGAATTATCTGAAAAAGGACTCAAAACATTGGTGCTGGAGCGTGGGCGGATGGTAAAACATGTAGAGGACTACCCCACAATGAACAAAGAACCCTGGGAACTGCCTTTTGCAGATCAGGTTTCGGATGAAGAGATGAAAGATTATCCGGTACAATACCGAACAGGCTACACCATTAAAGAATCCACAAAGCACTGGTGGGTGAAAGATACCGAACATCCTTATCAGGAGACGAAACGCTTTGACTGGATCCGCGGCTATCACGTTGGCGGTCGTTCGTTGCTTTGGGGACGTCAAAGCTACCGATTAAGTGAAATGGATTTAACTGCCAATGCCAAGGAGGGGATAGCAGTGGACTGGCCAATTCGATATAAAGATCTGGAACCCTGGTACGATTACGTGGAAGCTTACATTGGTGTGAGCGGAAAGAAGGAGGGACTGCCACAATTACCGGATGGTAATTTTCAGCCGCCCATGGATATGAACTGCCTGGAGGAACACGTGCGTGATAGGATAGCCGAAAATTTTAATGACAGGATAATGACTATCGGTCGTACGGCTAATCTGACCGAAGCTAAAGACGGCCGCTCAAAATGCCATTACCGAAACCTTTGTATGCGGGGTTGTCCGTTTGGCGCTTATTTCAGCAGTCAGTCTTCTACGTTACCTGCTGCAGAAAAAACGGGGAATATGACCATGAGGCCAAATTCTATTGTTACTGAGGTTATTTACGATGAAAATAAGAAAAGGGCCACAGGAGTACGTATTTTAGACGCTGAAACAGGCATGACGGAAGAGTTTTATGCACGTATTATTTTTCTTAATGCCTCAGCTTTAGGGTCTACCTGGATCATGATGCATTCAACCTCCAACCGTTTTCCGAATGGACTAGGTAATGATAGTGGAGAGCTAGGGCATAATTTAATGGACCATCATTTCAGGGTAGGAGCGGCTGGCGACTATGAAGGTTTTGAAGATATGTACTATTCGGGACGCAGACCGAACGGCATATACATTCCGCGATTTCGAAACATAAGCGATCAGCGAAGCGATTATCTGAGAGGGTTTGGTTACCAGGGCGGGGCCAATAGGGACGGCTGGCAGGCTGCCGTTGCGGAACTAACTGTAGGTAAAGAACTGAAAGAAGCAATTGGCACACCCGGCAAATGGAGAATGCTGCTATTGGGTTTTGGAGAATGTCTGCCTTACCATGATAACAAGGTGGAGCTGGTTAAGGATAAACTGGATAAGCACGGTTTACCTACATTTAACATTGATTGTGAATTCAAGGAAAATGAACTGAGCATGCGAAAGGACATGAAAGCTTCTGCTATTGAAATGCTAGAGGCAGCTAAGATTAATAACATTACTCCTTTTGATGATATTGGTGGGCCCGGGCTTGGAATTCATGAAATGGGTACGGCACGAATGGGTCGTGATCCAAAGACTTCGGTATTGAACAGTTGGAACCAGATCCACACCGTACAAAATGTCTTTTGTACCGATGGAGCGGCAATGACTTCGGCAGGGTGTCAGAACCCGTCACTTACTTACATGGCGCTAACAGCAAGAGCAGTAGATCACGCAGTTGACGAGATGAAAAAGCAAAATCTATAATATATGGCTATAGATAGAAGAGAAGCACTTAGACGAACGGCAATGATCATGGGTGGCGCATTGTCAGCGCCGTCCATTATGGCGGTATTGAATGGATGCACCGCCAAGCCGGAATTGAATTGGACTCCCAGTTTTTTTAATGAGGAACAGGCTATTTTAATTATGGAACTAGCTGAAGATATTATTCCTCAAACGGCTACCCCGGGCGCTAAAGCCTTAGGCATACCGCGGTTTATAGAAGAAATGGTAGGCACTCGGTTTGCTCAGGATGATCGTGATAAATTCATGGCTGGCCTGGCTCAATTTGACCAAGACTGTTTGGCCGCTACCGGCGATACATATTTGGATTTAGACTTGGAACATCGCGTAGAGTACCTGAAAAAGCTAAATGCTGAAATTAATAAAAACATCTATCACGCTCGTTTCACGCCAAACAAGGAGAAAACCTTTTTTTGGATGTTAAAAGAACTAACGCTGACGGGTTACTTCACAACAGAAGTCGGCGCCACCCAGGTACTACAGCATAAAGCTATTCCTCAGGAGTATAAGGGGTGTGTTACCCTGTATGAAGCCGGTGGCAGAACATGGGCAACCTCATAACCCGTTTTATTGGTGCTGTATGATCGGTGTTCATTTTTCTGAGTAGGACGTAGTCGTTTCAGGCTTTTTAAACATCGCAGGTAATTACTCCCATTTTCAAACTTTCCAGCGGATTATTTGCTGTTGGAATGAATTCCTGACCTACAAAACCACGGTAACCGGTATCCAATATAGCCTGCATTATGGCGGGATAATTCAGTTCCTGAGTTTCATTGATTTCATGCCTTCCCGGAACTCCTCCCGTGTGGTAATGTCCAATATAATTTGAATATTTTCTAATTGTAGCAATAACATCACCTTCCATGATTTGCATGTGATAAATATCGTACAATAGCTTGAAGTTATCCATCCCTAAAGTTTGAGCAAGTTGAACCCCCCATTCCGTACTGTCGCACTGATAACCTGCGTGGTCAACTTTGCTATTGAGTAGTTCCATGCAGATGGTGATGTTGTATTTTGCTGCCTCCGCCAATACAGGTTCTAGTCCTTTTGCGCAGTAATCAACTCCTTTTTTATACGATTTTTTCCAATGGTTACCTGAAAAGCAAATCATTTTAGTAAAGCCGTAGTCAGCGGCCATTGGCAGTCTTTTCAAAAAATCCTTTTTTAATTGGTCGTGATTATCAGGGTTGTTAAAGCCATTAGGAATACCGATCATACTGCCATTGGGCATTGCACAGGTTAGCCCTAAATCAGTCACAGTTGTGTATTCTTCAGGCTCTAACAGTTCGATAGACTTCAGACCAATTTCTTTTCCAAATTGAGCCAGTGTTTCAAGTGGTATTTTGCTGTAACACCATCTACACGCAGAATGGTTTACATTACCCTTAAGCCGGGCTTTGGACCAGGTATCGGTTACAGTGGACTGAGACGAGAGTGGCGAAATAAAAACTCCTGTAGATGCCGCTAGCGTTCGTAATGCCTGCTTTCTATTCATTTTAGCTAAAATAACAATATCCGCACCGGCGTAAAAGAAAAGGCCAATCCCGGATAAGAATGGCCTCTGCTATTTTTGATTTTACTTTTAACCTAATACAATATCCTGTTGGCTAAATGGCTGCTTGTATACTCTTTTGCCAGTTGCTTTGTACAAGGCATTTGCCAGGGCCCCCATAATAGGAGGGAGCGAAGGCTCGCCCAATCCCGTAGGATCTATCCCGTTTTCAACAAAGAAAGTCTCTATTTCAAGGGGCGCTTCACGCTGGCGAATCAAGCGATATCTATCAAAATTACTTTGGTCAGGAGCGCCATTTTTGACTGTGATATTGCTGTACATAGCATGGCCTATCCCATCTATTATACCTCCCTCGATCTGATTTTTGGCCGCTATGGGATTGATAACAATACCACAATCAACGGCACACCAAACCTTTTTAACCCTTGGTCTTCCTTTTTCCATCATGACATCTACTACCTGAGCTACATAAGAATTATGACAGTAATAGGCCGAAATTCCTCGGGATACTCCTGGTATACCTTGACCCCATTTTGCTTTTTCTTTCACAAGTCTAAGTACTCCTGCATATCTTTCAGGGTCATAATCGTTATCATCACCTACTGGGTTATTTATCGCTCTATCAAACAGAGCTAATCTAAAATCTACAGGGTCTTTGCCGGCTTCTTCTGCTACTTCATCTATAAAAGACTGTTCAGCGCCAGCTACAAAATTTGACCGGGGAGCACGCCATGCACCTGTTGAAATGTTGGAATCTACATTTTGATTTTCCGCCAGGTAGTTATCTACCGTTCCAGCCGGAAAACGATTTGCGAATACAGGTCCTCCGTGAATTCCGGCGCCACGAATGTGAAAAGCCGTTAACGTGTTATTATCATCTAATGCCGCCCTATATGTTATTTTATAGGCGGGTCTATAAGTTCCCTGCGTCATATCGTCTTCACGGGTGTACACCAGTTTAATGGGAGCCTTGGCCTGCTTGGAAATAGCTACAGCTTCCATCCCAAAGTTTCCATAAAGCCTTCGGCCAAAACCGCCTCCCATGCGTGTCATATCTATCTTTATTTTGTCTTCAGCCATACCAAGTAAGCTGGATACACTCTTTCTTAAGTATTCAGGTGTCTGGATCGGTCCCACAAGTTCAGCGGTGTCTTCAGTTACGTGAGCGAAGAAATTCATTGGCTCCATAGTATTATGAGCCAGGAATGGAGCGCTGTAGGTTTTTTCTATAATTCTGGCGGCTTTACTAAATGCCTTATTAGGATCACCATCTTTTCTGGCCGCCTCGGAAGGAGCCTTGCTTATGGCCTGCTGTAATTTGCGCTCATGATCTTCAGAAGCTTCTAACGCTGAATCTTTTTCCCACTCCACCGTCAGGGCTTTTTTGGCCTTCATTACTTGCCAGGTACTTTCTCCAACGACAGCCACAAGTTCGGTAAAGGCGTTGGTATCTGACCATTGTTTTTCCTCTGGCGCCGTATTAACCTTAAAAACATCTTTGATACCAGGCACGGCCAGTGCATCTGTGGCATCAAAACTCATTAACTTCATGCCGAAGGCTGGAGGGTGAACAATCATAGCGATCAGCATTCCATCTCTTTTAAGGTCTAAGCCAAACAGCGGTTGACCCGTAACAATCTTTGGTGCGTCCACATTTCTGACATCAGTACCAATTAATTTAAAATCCTTGATGTCTTTTACATCTACTTCTTCAGGTATCTCGACTGACGTGGCAAGGGACGCTACTTCACCATAACCCAATGATTTCCCAGAATTGTGAGAGATGATACCCTTATCAGTGGTGAGCTCTGAAACAGGAACTTGCCACTTTTGGGCCGCAGCTTCCAGCAGCACTCTCCGCCCGGTGGCTCCGGCCATACGTAAACTTTGCCACCCTCGGCGTATAGACTGGCTTCCTCCGGCAAGCTGACGTTTGTATAACTCGGTATTTAATGGCGCCTGTTCAACAGTGACATTTTTCCAGTCCACATCTAACTCCTCCGCTACAATCATGGGCATGGAAGTTTTAACATTTTGACCGATTTCCGGATTCGGAGACATGATCGTTACTAAACCATTGTCTCCAATTTTAATAAATGCGTTGATATCAAACCATTCTTCCGGTACGCTTGTAATTTCTTCCGCAGCCGGTTTACAAGATGCTAACCAGCTAAACCCTATCATTACGCCACCGCCTGCCGCAGACGAAAGCTTAAGAAAAGATCGTCTATTGTATTTTGTTCTTATCAAAGTCATTTTGATGTGGTTTATGGATTAACTCAGGTCCTGGGCTGCGGTCTTTATGGCCGCTTTAATTCTTGTATAAGTACCACAGCGGCAAATATTGCCGTTCATGGCGACTTCAATATCCTGATCACTGGGATTAGGATTCTGTGCAAGCAATGAGGCCGCATTCATAATTTGCCCGGCCTGGCAATACCCGCATTGCGGCACATCATGCTTAATCCATGCCTTCTGAAGCACATGATTTGATTTTTCTGATAGGCCTTCAATAGTTGTGATTTTTGCACCACCGATGCTACTCACCGGAAGGGAGCAAGATCGTATTGCCGTACCATCTAAATGAACGGTACATGCCCCGCATTGTGCAATTCCGCAGCCAAATTTGGTTCCCACCATATCCAGGTGGTCTCGAAGTACCCAAAGTATTGGTGTGTCCGGAGCGACATCCACTTCGTGGCTCTTGCCATTAATGTTAAGTGTAAAAGCAGCCATAATTGTTTTTATAAGTTCATACGTAGGAAATAAATATACCAAATTATTCCTCTACTATCTATCCTGCTTTGTAAGCACGGGCCATACAGTAGACGAATGGAGTCTATTTATCTATTAACTACGTGTTTGAAGGAAGTTATTGATATTGTGTAAAACAATAAGAAATTATGTTTGCACCCATTTTAAGCGCC
>CALBPF010000382.1 GCA_937899105.1 uncultured Flammeovirgaceae bacterium
CACACGAGACGCTCTAATAGACAGATAGCTTACCGTTGAAAAGGTAACCATGAAGGCCGCCAGTCCTGCAAGAGCAAAAACCCACCAGTTTAATTCCATTCTGTATTGGTAGTCCTGGAGCCAATCCTCCATAAAATAATAGCCTAAAGGCATGGAGATAACAGCCGCTACAATTACCAATTGTACAAAGTCTTTAGAAAGCATTTTCCAAAGGCTGAATATAGAAGCGCCAATAACCTTTCTAATGCCAATCTCTTTAGCTCGCTGTTCAGCCATAAAAGAAGCCAAGCCAAATAATCCTAGACAGCTGATGAAAATAGCCAATACAGTGAATATGCCTACTAAGGTGGCTACCTGCTCTTCAAAAGCATACTTTTCGGCAAATTCGTCATCAGCAAATGTATATTCAAAAGGGGTCTCTGTATTGTATTTGTTAAAGGCGCTTTCTACTTGTTCTATCGCATTAGACATGCTGGACTGAGGGTTAACCCTGGCATGTATTAGCTTTAAACGCTTTGCTGATGCAATTGTAAAAGCAGTTTGATTAGTGGGTGAATAGGCTGATTGCGAAAGCATATCTTCCACAACGCCAATTACTTTAAAATCCCGGTCATAGAATTTTATGATCTGCCCTACAGGATTTTCCAGTCCCATATAATCAACGGCTGTCTGATTTAAAATCATAGCAGACGAATCAGAGGCAATGTCTTTCGAAAAATCACGCCCTTCAATGATTTTCCACCCAACCGTTTTGCCGAAATCATGGCTTACCGCCCCGCGATAAATATGCGGTTGCATATCAGGATCTTTCCCTTCCCATTCATAGCCTCCATCCGAAGGCCAAATATTGGTAACAGCAGTTTCTGAAACGGATACTTCGGCTATCGAGTTACTTCCTGCCAATTCGTTTCGGAAGCGCTCGAAATTCTCCCTTACTTCTTCTGTTTTGATAGGAATATTAATGAGTCCGTTTAAATCGTACCCTATAGGTCGGTCTTTGGCATATTGTATTTGCTGATAGACCACGGTAGTTCCAATAATCAACGTGATGGACACGGTGAACTGAACCACTACTAATACCTGACGAGGTAATGCGGCATGCCTGCCTAGTTTAAAGGAGCCTTTTAGCGCTTTACTCGGATTAAACCCTGAAAGATATAAGGCCGGATAGCTACTGGAAATAAGCGTTACAAGCAAGACACTGCCTAGAATAAGTAACCAAAATGTGGAATTCAACCAGGGCATAACAATGCTTTTCTCGGCAATAGAGTTAAACCAGGGAAGGTTAAGGTAGGTGAGTAAAATGCCTCCAATAAAGGCAAATGAAACCACTAGAAACGACTCTATAAAGAACTGGCCGGCTAGCTGGACCCTTTTAGATCCAATCACTTTCCGCACGCCTATCTCTTTAGCCCGTTTTTGTGAACGAGCTGTACTGAGGTTCATGAAATTGATACACGCCAATAGCAGAACAAAAACACCAATTAAACCAAATTGCCAAACGTACTCAATGCGACCGCCTGTGTTCACACCATTTTCGAAATTGGAGTATAATCGCCATTTTGAGATAGGGAAGACAAACAATTCCGGCTTGAACTTAGCTCCGAAATCATCTGGTAATATGTTTTTGGATTTTACATCCTTGATGGTTGACGACGCCTGATCAATGCTTACATTATCGGCTAATGTCACAAATACTTGTAGCCAGTTATTCCCCCAACCCATGTACGTACCACCACCACTGTATAGATCAGTCCCGCCTCCCGTTAAAATGTCAAGCGGGGCAATGAAGCCCAATTCATCTTTGAAGCTGTCCGTAGCACGTAAATCTTCGTAAACACCGGTTACTTTAAGCTCTCTGCCATTGTCAATCTTAAGTATCTCTCCGGTAGCGTCTTTGTCCCTGAAGAATTTTTTTGCTGTTGAAGATGAGATTAAGATTGAACTAGAATTGTCAAACGAGCTTCTGGTACCCTGGAGCATAGTCAATGAAAGCAGCTCCGGACCCTGCTCGTCCATATAACAACCGGGAATGTTGAAGCCTTTGTCATCAAGAGCTAAAATGGAGTTATAAGGAAAAGAGGACGTAACAATATGATCGAAATAGTTGCTGTAGTTCGTCTTAAGCTCCCGACCTAACTGGTAAGACTGGCTGCTCCACGTGCCCGTTTCGCCATTGACCGTGTTGTGCTGCAGAACTGCTGTTATTTTATCATAGTTTTCATAATGCTTATTGAATGAGAATTCATCAAAAATCCATAACCCTATAAGTAGAGCTATGGTTACTCCTAACGAGAGACCACCGATGTTTAGAAGGGAATAACCTTTGTTGCTAACAAGATTTCTCCATCCAATAGTTATATAGTTTTTTAACATGCCGTAGTTATTTAGTTTGTTGTATCCTTCCAGTGGTCGGATAATTCCAGGTCGAAAAAGTTTGATTACATCTTTAGTAAATCTCCATTTAGCAGACGCAGTGTTTTTTTCTTCAATTTTTCTTTCAAACCTTTCCCAAAGGTCTCCTTCCAGATCCTCTATATAATCCGGGTGGCAGTACCACCGGAAGAAGCGCAGGGGCAGTTTGGGAATATTTTTGCGCATGCCTATTCTGATTTAATGATGTTAGCAGGATTCATTCTAGCGGTCTTTATCGACTTGAAACTGACTGTAAATAGTGTAATGGCGAATGCTCCAAACACAGCTATTGCAAATAGGCTCCAATCCAGTGTGGTTTTATAGGTATAGTTTTGCAACCATTGATCCACTCCATAATAAGCGATTGGTAAGGCCAGAATACATGATATCAATACAAGGGCAACAGATTCTTTAGAGAGTAATTGCCAAAGACTCAAAACAGATGCCCCTAGTACTTTTCTGATACCAACTTCTTTTGTTCGCTTTTCTGTCATAAAGGAGGCCATTCCAAAGAGACCAATACAACTTATGAAAATTGCCAGCAGCGCAAACATTCCGGAGAGTTTGCCGATACGTTCTTCAGCGGCAAACTTCCTGGCATGTTGCTGATCAGTAAATTGATATTCGAAAGGAACGCCTGGGACCAGTTTGTTTATTGTATTTTCAATGGAAGACAATGATTTTTGAATAGTCTCGTTGGGATTTAACTTCATCAGGTAGAAATTGGTGTTGTTTTCGGCTTGATCTATCATGTAAATAGTTGGGGCAATGGACTGGAAAGGTGATTCTGTAAGCATATTTTTCACTACACCTATTACTTCATGTCCAGTACCTCCGCACCAACGCATGACCGTGCTAACGGGGTTTTCAAGCCCCATATATTCCACAGCAGCTTCGTTGATTATGTAAGCGTTTTTATCTGAAGCTAGGTCTTCTGAATAATCTCGGCCCTTTAAAACCTGCCAACCTACAGTTTTCCCATATTCGGGAGTAACCCAGACAGTATTGAAGTAAGGTGCAAATTCAGGGCTTTTTTCTTTCCAACTGAAGCCATCATTTGAATTCCAGTTGTCCGTCAACGGGCTTGATGACTGAGCCATTGCTTCGATGGCGTTTTGATTTATCAATTCCGTTTTCAGTATATTAAATTTCCCATAGTATTCCGGGCTTGACATTTCAATCATTATTGTACCATCTTTATCGTAACCCAACGGTCGATCTTTTGTGTGTTCTACTTGCTTAATTACTGCTAGTGTGCCAATAATAAGAATGACTGAGACCGTAAACTGACTCACCACTAAGGACTTCCTGAGAGTGGCCCCTAATAATCCGGTTTTACCAGCTCCTTTTAAAGTTCTAATTGGCTGCAATGAAGATAAATAGAAAGCCGGGTAACTACCTGAGACAACACTGACCAACATGATTATAGAAAAAGCACTTAACCAAAAACTCCAGCTGGAATAAGGCAATGAAATCTGACTTTCGGATAGTTGGTTAAATCCAGGAATAGCAATTAATACTAAGGCCAGAGACAATACAAATGCAATAAATACAATAAGAACAGTCTCACTCATAAACTGCCGGATCAATTGCCCTTTTGCCGAACCTAACGATTTTCGGACGCCTACTTCTTTAGCCCTTTGCGCGGATTGGGCAGTACCTAAATTGATAAAATTGATGCAAGCCAATAGCAAAACAAAAATACCGATGCTGCTAAAAAGCCAGACATAAATAATAGGTCCGCCGGCATTAACACCGTTTTCCCAGTAAGATCGCAAGTGCCACTCAGCCATTGGGTGCAGAAAAACTTCTGTATTTAACAATTTTTGATTTTCACGAAGATTGTCATATTTAACAGATCTGATTCTTTTGCTTGTAGCGTCAATAGAACTTTTTTCAGCTACTTGAACGAAAACGTTGAATGAGTTATCATCCCATTGTGGATTTAACTTGGCACGTATTAGCCATGGTTCTGAAGTAAGGTAAAGATCCCAGGATGCGATGAAGGACAATTCCTTAAAATTTGAATTGGGCGGGACGTCTTTATATACTCCTCGTACAATTACATCAAGCTGATTTCCAATCTTTAATTCTTTATTTATTGGATTAGTGTCTCCAAAAATTATTTGAGCGCTAGTTTCGGATAGTACTATCGAGGTAGGGTCTTTGAGTGCATCTCTTGAGCCTTGTAGCATTTCCAAAGCCAGTAATTGCGGCGCACCGGCTTCCATGAATCTGCCTGTTTGAGAAAAGCCTTTATTGTTATGCGATAAAATGAATTTTTCATTCCAGCTACTCATAATAACGTGATCAAAATCGTCTCCGAATTTGTCTCTTAACTCATCACCCATCGGCAGCGGCATGGCTTCTTCCGTATAAATTTGATTATTGATATGTTGGCGCTGCATTACTCGGGCAATGCGCTCGTAATTTTTGTGGACTTTGTTAAAATTTAGTTCATGCACAACCCAAAGACCAATAAGCATTGTGACCATCAGACCTACGGCCAGTCCACCAATATTAATATAGGAGTACCCCTTATTTTTAAGTAGATTCCGATACCCTACTTTTAAATTATGTGTTATCATAACGTATTTGTTGATCCTATCTGTTTTGAATAACGGTCGCATAATTCCGGGTCGAAAAAGTTTGAAAACATCTTTAGTAAATCTCCATTTGGCTGACCGATAACTTCGTCCTCGACTACTTCGCTCAAAACGCTCGAATAGATCGCCTTCCAGATCTTCCACATAATCCGGGTGGCAGTACCACCGGAAGAAGCGTAGCCAAAACTTCGGAGGCATTGACTTATTCATTCTTCAAGGAGTTCACCGGATTTTGTAAAGCTGCCTTTACAGACTGCCACCCCATAGTGCCAAAAGCGAGGGCGGAAACAATCAAGGCGGTAATGAGGTATACCCATAAACTTATTGGCGCCTGATAGGCGAAGCTTTCAAGCCATTCTTTCATAGCATACCATGAAATTGGGACAGCTATTAAAAAGGAAAGCAATAAAAGTTTTGAAAGGTCCTTTGATAGCAATAACAATATTGATCGAAGGGAGGCCCCCAGCACTTTACGGATTCCTATTTCTTTGATTCGCTGTGAAGTGGTATAGGTAGTTAAACCGAATAGACCTAAGAATGCAATGAGAATGGCGAGTACAGAAAAAGATGAAAACAACTCGGAGAACTTCTCATCGGATTTGTACTGTAGATCGAAGTTGTTATCAAGAAAATAATACGTAAATGGACGATGCGGAATCAATTCTTTCCACTTCTCTTCCAGATTTTGAATTGTGGAATATATTTCGGAGGTACTCACTCTCGCTGAGAATTTGGCCATACTGAAGGGCTCATACCTAAGCGTTAGAGGTTCGACTTCTGTATGCAAGGATTTATAATTAAAGTCATCCACAACCCCAATCACTTCACCTGTTTTCCCCCATTGGTCAAATTTCTTCCCTATCACATCCTCAGGATTATTGTAACCCCAAAGCTTTGCTGCCGCATTGTTAATGATTAAAGCCTCAACAGAGTCAGAGTAATTGTTATAGGAAAAATTCCGTCCGGCAAGAACCTTAATGTCATAAAATGTTAGAATGTCCGGATCAATTTCATAAATCGCCGGGCTATGTGACTCCAATTCACCTTCCGGGTTTTCAATGGTAGTACCCGCGTTTGGAAAAAAGTTGCCCGGTACAGCGCGAGAAGCACATACTGAACTTACATTTGGACTTTTTTCAAACTCATCCTTAAGCGCTTCGATACCACGTTGTATCTGGCCATCAAAGCCGAACTCCATGACAAGTACCTGGTCTTTTTTAAAGCCCAGCTCCTGGTTTTGTAAATAATCCAGTTGATTATGGATGGTGGCTGTACCAATTATCAATGAGATGGTAAGAACAAATTGAAATGAGACCAACGCCTTCCTAAGTGCAACACCACTTTTTCCCGACTTAAAGCTTCCTTTTAGCACTTTTACCGGTTGAAATTTTGACAAGAGGAATGCTGGGTAGCTGCCCGCGAGTAAACCCACAACAAATATTCCTATTAAAAATATGCCTAAGAATTCAATGTTAAGAATATCAGAAGGTTCGATAGAAAGCCCTGCAAAATCTTTTAAGTAAGGGGCTAAGAAAATAACAAGCGCTAATGACAGTAGGCCTGCAAAGAGTGCCAGGAGAAAAAATTCTGACAAATATTGATTGATGAGAGATGACTTTCTGGCTCCTACAACTTTCCTTATGCCTATTTCTTTTGCTCTTTCTAATGATCTGGCAGTGGATAGATTGATAAAGTTGATACATGCAATGAGAAGCATGAAAACACCGATCACGGCAAATATGGTGATGTTGGAGATACTCCCGGTCTTGCCCGGTTGTCTTGCTGCTGTGGAGTTTAGATAGGCGCCCTTTAGAGGTTCTACATCAATGTAAAACTTGCTATCTTCCCAATCAGCAGTATACTTTGCCGCAAGGTCATCTAATTTAGGTTTGATGTCCTCTATACGTGTATTGTCCTTAAGAGTGAAATACGTGTAGAAATCAACGTAGCCCCACCAATCAAAAATAGGAGGTCTTTGGTCATAAAAAGTAGCCATAGAAATGATTCCATCAAACGTAAAATGTGAATTGGAAGGGACATCTTTCATTATGCCTGTCACCAAACAATCTCTATTCTTATTATAGGTCACGATCTGGCCCATGGCGTTATCTTCACCAAAGTACTTTTTGGCCAGGGACTCAGTTAATACTATGGAGTTAGGGGCTGCAAGGGCAGATTTCGGGTTGCCAGAAATGAGTTCCCAGCTGAAAACGTCAAATACGGTTGAATCACCAAAGACAATGTTTTTTTCATCATATAGCTCATCCCCGACTTTGATTAATTTACTATGCCCGGGAGTGAACCGGCAAAATTGATCTACTTCAGGGAACTCTTCTTTAAAAGCTGGCCCTACAGGAGCATTTCCCCAAACTTGATATTCTTCAGCCGCAGGGGCGGTTGCCATTTCAGCACCGGATTTATAGGCCTGAAGAATGCGGTATGTCCGATCTAACTTCTCGTGATAATTATCATAGGACAGCTCATTCATAACAAAAAATGCGATAAGAATGCAGCAGGTCAGTCCTACACCAAGTCCGGTGACATTTATAAACGAATAAAACTTTTCTTTTAGAATATGCCGCCAGGCGACTTTATAATAATTTTTAAACATGTCAAATTGATTTTGTTGTTGTTTTTTTTGAGTTAAAGGGCGAATAAGTCCTGGCCTGAACAACCTAACCACATCACTGGCGAACCTCCATTCAGCAGAACCTGTGTTACCAAGTTCAATTTGCCTCTCAAAGCGCTCAAAAAGGTCACCTTCGATATCCTCAGCGTAGTCCGGGTGGCAATACCAGCGGAAGAAGCGTAGCCATAACTTTGGTGGCTGATTATTCATTTCTCAACGATTCAACAGGATTGGTTAGAGATGCTTTGATTGATTGTGAACCGATGGTAAGCATGGATACCAGACCCGCCATAATTCCAGCGGCAGCGAACATCCACCATTCCAAAGAAATGCGGTAGGCGAAGTCCTTTAACCAGATGTCCATCGCGAACCAGGCGATTGGCATAGCGAATACAAATCCGATTAAAACCATTTTAAGAAAGTCTTTTGACATCAAACCGATTATGGTCTGAACTGACGCACCAAGTACTTTTCTAATGCCAATTTCCTTTGTGCGCTGCTGTGCCGTATAGGCGGCAAGGCCAAATAGGCCCAGGGAGGCTACCAATATGGAAAGAAATGTAAATACCCCAAAGATCTTCCCCAGTTTAATGTCTGCCTTGTAGAGCTTATCGAATTCTGAATCCATAAATTGAAACTCAAAAGGGTACTTCGAATGTTTTTGAACGCTTTCTTCAATAAGTTCAAGGGTTTTTTGAATGTTGTCTGGCCTTACCTTGACCGATGCATAACTAAAGTAAGCGTGTCTCAAGGTCATCATTAATGGCTGAATGGCCAGGTGCATGGAGAACATATGAAAGTCTTTCACCACACCAATAACCGTGACATAGTCTTGGCCCACCCGATAGAACTGATTGCCAACGGCCTCCTCGGAGGTCCAACCAAAAGCTTTAGCCGCAGACTCGTTTATAATGACCTTATCCTGATCGCTGGTAATTTCGGAGGAGAAGTTTCTACCAGCCAGCAGTTCATGTCCAAATGTGTTCAAGTAGTCATAATCGATGGCATTCCTGTAGATGGCTATGTTCCTAGAATCATCTTGATCCTCTCGTAGTCGAGCTAGGCTGCTTGAACTAATATCTGAAGGTAAACTCTGGGAGGTGGTAACAGCTTCTACATTTGTGTACGCATTGAGTTCTGTTTTTACAGCTTCTATATTTTTTCTTAGTTCTGCTGATCTTGTACGAACCACTACAATATGATCCTTATCATAACCGAGCTCCTTAGTTTGTATGAAGTCAAACTGTAGATAGATCACTAGACTTCCAATTATCAAAACAATGGAAGCGGCATATTGCAAGATCACCAATACGGATTGCAATCGCATTTTGGGCCGGTGATCTGTGGTCTTACCTTTTAAGGTGTTTACAGGTTTCAACGATGACATGAAGAATGCCGGATAGCTGCCGGAGAATAACCCTACAAGGACTACAAGCACACCTAAGCTGGAAAGTAGAACCGGGTTACTCACAAGATCCAGGGTCAGCGGTCGCTCAATAATGGCACCAAAATAGGGTAGGAGCAAATAGCTCAAGCCAATAGCCAAAACAAGTCCCATCAGGGCGATGAAAATTGATTCTCCAAGAAACTGGCCTATCAACTGGCCTCGTACCGCACCTATCACTTTACGCAGGCCCACCTCCTTTGCTCGCTGAATCGAGCGAGCTATGGCCAGATTCATATAGTTAACACTTGCCAGGAGGAGGACAATAACAGCGATGATAGAAAAAAGAACCAGGTATTGAGTATTACCCTTTAAACCAATATCAAAATTCACATCACTTTGTAAATGGAGTTGATTCAGGGGCTCGACATAGTAGGTGTCTTTGAAGGGATAGTCTTCTGCATCAGAGTATTTACTAACGATTTCAAGCAGTTTGGCTTGAAGCGCCAAAGGGTCCGCGTCAGGATGTAGTTCGAAAAAAGTGAAATAAGAGTTGCTGTTCCATTTAGCTGATTTAGAGGCTTCTACATATTCCTCATTTGACAGTATGTTGAAAACATACGAAAATCGGAGCGAGGAATTTTCAGGTAGATCTTCAATGACACCTGTCACAATAAATTCAAGCTCACCTTGCCAAGTGGAAATTTGGATCGGTTTACCCAAGACATTTTTCTCTTTGAACGCTTTTTCGGCAAATGATTCAGTGATTATGATTCCATTAGCAAGCTTGAAATCTTCGCGAGTGCCGGCTAAAAACGTATAATCGAATAGTTGAAAAAACTCAAAATCAGCGCTTAAACCATTTTCAAAAAAGCTTGAGTTTCCAATGTTCAACAGTGTCGATCGCTCGAGTATGGTGGTAGCTCTTACCACTTCAGAGTATTCTTTTGTAAGTACCGATGCCAGGCCAGCAGGAGTCACTCCAAATAGATCTGAACCCATAAACTGATTGCCCTCTTGCTTCTGGTAGATACGATAAATGTTATCGCCATTCGAGTAAAAATCATCATAGCTCAACTCATGCTGAACATAAACAAATATTAGTATGAAGCAGGTGAGTCCAACCGTCAGTCCACCAATGTTGATGGAAGAATAGAGCTTTTGTTTAAATAGATTGCGAGTGGCAATTGTAAAATAGTTTTTTAACATGCCGAAGTCGGTTAGTTGTTTATTGGAGAATAACGGTCTAATGATTCCTGGCCTAAATAATTTCAGTACGTCTTTGGCGAAGCTGTATTTCGCCCTTCGAATGTTATGCTGAGTGATATTACGCTCAAAGCGCTCAAATAGGTCACCCTCAATATCTTCCACATAGTCAGGGTGACAGTACCAGCGGAAGAATCTTAGAAACCAATGTGGAGGTCTGCGAAAATCCCGCATCAGCTGCTGAACGCAAATTCCGGAATGGCATTCCAAAGGCCCATGCGCTGCTCCTTGGTTTCTGTCAATACTTTTTTACCGTAAGCTGTTAAGCTGAAATAACGTTTGCGCTTTCCGCCCCGCACTTTCGTGGCCTCACCGAACTCTGAAGAAAGAAAACCTTTCTTTTCTAACCTTCTTAAAACGGTTTGTAATGCGCCTATACTTACACTCCGCTTGAGTCGGCTTTCCATCTCGTCGATGATGGCGATACCGTAGGCCTCGTTTTTAAGGATGGCAACGGTGAGCAGCACAATTTCTTCAAACTCTCCTAAATGATATTTGCCCATAATAATTTTAACTAAATTGTAGTTTTAATACGAAGGTAATGAGTGAAGGTTTCATATTTACCTTATTTGTAGTTTTTTATATCAAAAAAAGGTATAATTACTGTTTTTAAAAAGTAAAATTACCTATATTAGATATATGAAGAAGTCGAAGGAATACCAAAGCAAAGGCGATATACCTACTCAAGTGTCAGAACCTGCCATACTTTATGCCGTTCGCCAAAACACAATTGACAGCGCTTACCTCGGTGATTTAAAACATATTTCAGGTTTAACAGACGAACTACTGTCCAATGCGCTCAACCTAAATGTCAAAACTTTTAGAAGCTATAAAACCACAGCTGTTGCTATAAGACCTTACTTGCAAGAGCATATTGTGGCCCTGTTAGCCTTGTATAATCACGGCCTTGTTGTTTTTGGCGTCCAAGAATCCTTTAATGACTGGCTGCGGAAGGATAATTACTACTTTGACAATGATTCACCCCTGAATTTTCTTACTACCATGAGTGGCATCAAGTATGTAGATGATCGCCTTACCGCTATAGAATATGGGGATAACGTATGATCGTTTACCGATTAACCAAATCCAAATATGCAAATACTTTAAAAAGTTCCGGGACGCCCAATCGGTGGAACCGTGCTCATGAATATGTGATCTATACTTCTAGTACGGTTTCTCTCTGTGCATTGGAATTATTGGCGCACACCAGTGGCGTTCGCCCGGCAGGGAGTTATAAAATGATGAAAATAGAAATCGACGATTCTGTAAAATTATTTGAGGTGCTTAAACAACAACTATTAGAAAACTGGAATTCTCTTGCTGCCTACCATACTACGCAAATGTTAGGTAACCAATGGTATGTTTTAAGGGAGTATCTTATACTTAAAGTGCCTTCAGCAATCATTCCTTCAGAATATAATTTTGTTATTAACACGTTGCATCCGGCTTTTGGGCGGCGCGTAAAAATTAAAGAGGTGGATGACTTTTTCTGGGATAGGCGATTCCCTGTTTCATAGAACTGTGACCTCTAACCTTTATTTTAGTCTGTATTGATGTACTGACGAAAGTTGTTTTTATTTACCATTATGCTATTCAATCTGGGGTATCAGAGCGTTATCCTGCTCATCATTTTCTTGCAACTTGTTTTATTCTCGATTTTACTATTCGTAAGAGGACGTGATTCAAAGGCGAATATCTGGTTAGGGGTATTCATACTCCTGAGTGCATTTTACATAACACCGTGGATGCTAGGACATGCGGGGTGGTATGCGCATGATGGCTATCGAGAATTCTTGTTTTTTATGCCGTTTCATCAGCTGTTCCTTTTTGGACCGGTTATTTATTTTTTTACAAAAAGACTCACGAAATCGATAACCCATCTCTCATCAAAGGACGTACTACATTTCATTCCAGCTGGATTATATATGATATATGCTCTGGTTGTTTTTATTTATGACGTTTTTTTAGTTGACGAATTCTATTTTTACGCGGATGGCCAGGACAAAGACTTAGATCTATGGTATCAGATTGCGGGTCTTATTTCGATGCTGACCTACTCGGTTGTTTGCCTCAGACTTTATGCCGGCTACAAGAGACACATATTTGAGACAGTAAGCTATGCAGATTCACTCATTGCCAATTGGCTGCGTAATTTCCTGATTGTTTTTATTGCCATACTTCTCTTTAGGACAATTTTTATAGTGATTTTCCCGGAACTAGGCGACTGGGGTATGAAATGGTGGTTTTATGTTTTATTCGGACTGTTAGCAGCCTATCTTGCCATTGCAGGCTACGCCAACTCACTTCGCCTTTCCACACTTTCTTTTTTAAAACAACCTGAACTAACTGAGGTATCAGCGCCAAGGGTAGAGAATACCTCATCGCTGAATCAAGAAGGCGTTGATGAAATCTTGAAGAAGATACATCGCCTTTTCAAAAACCATTCTAACTTCAAAGACCCCGAGCTATCACTTTCACAATTAGCCCAATCCATCAACACCAATACCTCTATTCTATCCAAAGCTATTAACTCCGGAAGCCAAATGAATTTCAACGACTTTGTCAATAGCTTTAGAGTGGAGGCAGTTAAGGAGTCACTTAAAAAAGGAGAGCATAAAACCACAACATTGGTTGGTATTGCAATGGATTGTGGATTCAATTCCAAGTCCACCTTTATAAGGTCTTTCAAAAAACAAACCGGAATGACTCCAACCGAATATGTTAAGTCGATTAGCTAGTCATTTTAAGTAGCAACTACTTAGTATTTCGTTTCTATTTGGGTTCAAATCATGATTTGGAACTTCGATAAGCTGTACAGAGCATATCATTGAAGTAGAACTCAAACTAAATAGTCATGAATAAAATAGTCATTAGTTTCTTTTTTCTTATCTCATTGTTTTCCTCTGCTATTTCTCAAGAATTGACAGTGGAGCAACGAATAACGATTGACAAGTATCTCCAAAAACAAACCAAACCTGGAGCTCCTGGTCTGGCAGCCGGGATTATTCTGAATGGCGAAGTTGTCTATGAAAGCTACCTTGGTCTGGCCAGCTTACAGCACCAGGTTCCAATAGATCAAAACTCTAGGTTTAATATTGCATCAGTAGCTAAGCAGTTTACAGCTTTATGTGTCTTGCAATTGATCTTAGATGGTAAGATGAGTCTGGAAGATGATGTGCGCAAGTATCTTACGAACATGTACCTTGAGGTGGAAGAACCCATTAAGATCAAGCATATGCTGAATCACTCCAGTGGCATCCGGGATTTTTATGATCTAATGAGCATTCAACAAGACCCATGGTGGCGTCGAGAGGGATTAGATAATGACGATGCAATTGAATTGCTTGAAAATGATCTCAATTTCAAACCGGGTTCCGACTACCTCTACAGTAATTCAAACTATACATTACTTACGAAAATCATTGCTGAAGTATCGGGCGAATCTTTTCATGACTATGCGAAAAGTCTTTTTGAAAGCCTTGGCATGAAAAACACTAGTTTCCTAAAAGACTACATGCACGTAATCCCGAATATCGCCTATCCTTATTCCGACTGGGGTGACGGCGTTTGGCAGCAGTACCCTATGCTTACCAATCTTTATGGCGATGGTTTTTTGTTTACCACACTTAAAGATCAACTCCATTTTGAAATGGCCATTCAAAATGCTGAAGAGGAAGGAAATAAGCTGTTAACCGTTAGCCAAAATCCCATTGCAAATGCCCAAATCAACACATACGGATATGGACTTGAACTTGAAGATCGATTGGGCTATGATGCGATTCATCATTCTGGCGGTACAGGTTCTTACCATGCTCAAATAGCGCGATACCCTGATCAAAAGCTTTCTGTGTTTGTAATGAGCAATAATGGAACTATATGGAGTGGTTATATTGCCGATGAGCTGGCATCCGTTGTATTGCCTGAAAAGGATCAAAAAGACGACAAAATCACTTTGGATACCCGGGCTTACTCCTCCGAAAGAAGTGTAGAAAGCATTCTTGGCGAGTATAAAAATGAAGATGGAGCCATAGTCAGAATCACTAATTCTGAAGGTGATCTGTTTTGGAAGAGAGCCAATAACAACCCAATTAAATTGATTAAGGATTCAGGGAGCATTTATGTTGCCGAGCAGAATACTAAAATCAGAATTGGCTTTAATTCTGACGGATTGACATTGGCCAACCCAGGGGCCGAGCTAAGATTCTATAAAAAACTTGTTCCTTTTAGTCCTACCAAAAACTATTTGAATGCCGTAACTGGTAAATACTATAGTCAGTCTGTAGATGTCGGCTTTACCATAACACTCAATAAGGATTCGCAACTTATATTCCATCAGGATGATGCGAGTAAAAGTAGCACGATTGAGGTGATACAAAGGGATGCCTTCTTACTTTATGATTACCAAATAATACCAGAGTATGATGAAACCGATCACGTGCAATCCCTTATGATATCATTCAATAGAATAAAAGATCTAAAGTTTAAAAAGATTGAAATTGGTGAATCGGACCGCGTGAAGTTTACAGAAGATGGGGGATACATACAAGTATCTACCACTTCCGAAAATTATGGAAAAGGTAATGGTGATATTCTGCTCACTAAAAATTTATCCAATGACAATGAAGAATGGGTAAAGCTATTTGGGGGAAAAGCTTATGATAAGGCTCATTCAATAGAATTAGCCAACGATGGAGGCTTTCTGCTCGTCGGTTCCACCAGCTCCTATGGAAATGGTAATTATGATGTATGGGTCATAAAAACCGATGCACATGGAAACGAGGAGTGGAGTAAGACTTTTGGTGAAGAGTATAATGAATACGGTTATTACGCCAAGGAGCTGGGCGATGGGGTTTGGCGCATTTATGGTTCAAAACAAGACTGTCCTAATGGGGTTAATAGCAATTGTCAAACTAGCGATTGGTTATTTAAAATTGATCCCGGCAACCTTAATTAGTTTTGAACATCTTTGCTTAAACCAAAATTGTTCAAAATACACGCTATGAATAAATTCATACTACTACTCATAATTACTATCCTAGCGGCATGTGAGACCAAAACTAAATCAACTTCTGACTCAGATTTTAAAGTGAATTCGCTCAAAGATTCGCTGTCCACAGAGCTTAAGCAATTACAGCAAACGGGTCAGATCAATGGTTTTGGTGTGGCCATTGTTAATGATGGTGGAGTTCTTTTTCAGAACGGGTTTGGTTTGGCTGATGTAAAACTGGGAAAACCGTACACTACAAATACATTACAAAACATAGCTTCTATTTCTAAGACTTTTATTGGCGTGGCGCTTCTAAAAGCACAGGAAATGGGTAAACTTAATCTGGATGACTCAGTTGGTAAATATTTACCTTTTGATGTTTATAACCCCTATTATCCGGACAAGGTAATTACAGTAAGGCATTTAGCCACTCATACGTCAACTATTTTGGATGCGGACTTGTATGGTGAAAAAGCCTATTTACTTCTCAATACGGATGACCATGACCTGGCCAAGTCGTTGCCCAGTTCAGCGGAGTTCAATTTGCCGGATTTGACTGTGGACATGGGGACCTTTCTTAAAAACTTTCTCTCAATGGATGGAGAATGGTACGGGAAAGAAAGCTTTCTAAATAAAAAGCCTGGAGAGATGTATGAGTATTCCAATGTCGGTGCCACGCTGGCAGCGTACATTATTGAGTTAGCAACTAACCAGTCGTATGATGAATTCACGACCCAACATATCTTGGGTCCATTGAATATGTCTGCTTCAGGTTGGGCATTTGATTCTATAGATCCAACCAAGCACACAAAGCTATACACAGTGAAGGGTGAAGAAATTCCGTACTATTCCCTTATCACTTATCCTGATGGGGGACTGATTACCTCAATCAATGATATGGCCATTTACCTATGTGAGTTAATAAAAGGGTATTCCGGACAAGGGGAGCTGCTTTCCAAAACAAGTTATGATCGAATTTTCGCAGCACTGCTTTCCGAGAAGAATTTTGAGGAGCGTGATACCGATAGGCCATTTGACGACGAGTATAATGCAGGCATTTTTATGGGACATACACCTATTGGTTACCTGGGGCACATGGGTGGCGACCCTGGCGTTTCGACCTTCTTGTTTTTTAATCCTCAAACAAGGATTGGTAAGCTGCTCTTTGTAAATACTGACCTGGATGCGAATGGAGCTAAACAGTTTTATGCTATTTGGGATAAACTAGGGGAGTATGAAACGAAGTTAGCCAAAGCTACTATTAGTAGTAATTTGTAGCAGCGCCAGTCGGGTGAAATCGTCTATCCGGTAACTTGTAGTTTCAAGGACCGTTAAAAGAACCTATGTGCTAAAAATCGGATCCATTAAACTATTGATTTGGCATGAAGCAAATTGGAAAAGATGGAAAATAGATCATTGCTAAGAAAATCTTTAGTTCTCTAACAGATGTACT
>CALBPF010000383.1 GCA_937899105.1 uncultured Flammeovirgaceae bacterium
GGTGTTCCTTATGCTATTGATTTTTGTAATCCTGCTCCGGATGCGGATATTAATTCCGTAGGAGAAGATAATTTTGAGTGGATTGTCGAAAATGCAGCTAAACTGGCTATAGAGAAAGCTAAGGCTCATAAAGAAGGGCAAATGAACCTTACCTGGGGAACTTTCGTGAGCGCCGCCGCTGCACCAAAAGCCGCCAGGAAGGCAGCTCCTAAAAAGACGGCCGCCAAGAAACCTGCTTCACAAGCCAAGTCTGCCAAGTAAATATCATAAATGATTGCTAAAACGTCCGCTATTATCCGTTTGGTAAATAATGCAAGATGATTGAATTTGAAGGAATCAATTGCAATGAATGTACTGTTTTTAAAAGTTAATGAAAGATAGGATTGCTAAATTGGAGATAATATAATTCGTCTGACCACTCAAAGTGGTCTGACGAATATTTTCGCTCTCCTAAAAATCATTCGTTATGAAATTTACCTTAGGCATAGAAGAGGAATACCAGGTTATAGACCCTGAAACTCGTGAGCTTGTTTCGCACGAGCAGAAAATAGTAGATGCAGCGTGCAAGGACCTTGGTGAGCAAGTGAAAGCTGAGATGCATCAGGCTGTTGTAGAAGTAGGTACCAATATCTGCAGTGATATACACGATGCCAGGAAGCAAGTAACTGAATTAAGGAATTGCATTAGTGGAGTAGCCAATGATCTTGGCTTTAGAATTGGCGCCGCCGGTACGCACCCCTTTTCTGAGTGGGAGAAGCAGTTGCTGACGCCACATCCCAGGTATAATGAAATTATCGACGAATTACAGGATACCGCGAGATCAAACCTGATTTTTGGACTTCACGTTCATGTAGGTATTGATGACCGGAACATGGCGCTACACGTAGCCAATTCCATGCGTTATTTTTTACCACACATTTATGCGCTTTCTACAAATTCGCCATTTTGGGAAGGTAGAAATACGGGATTTAAGTCATTTCGCTCGAAAGTGTTTGATAAGTTTCCCAGAACCGGGATCCCGGATTCATTTGATAGTGTTGCAGAGTACGACAACTATATAAACCTATTGGTTAAAACCAGATGCATTGATAATGCAAAAAAAATATGGTGGGACCTAAGGGTCCATCCATTCTATCCTACAATGGAGATCCGGATATGTGATATACCGCTGACTATCGATGAAACGGTAGCCATTGCCGCAATCATACAAGCACTCGTTGCGAAAGTACATAAACTTAGAATTCAGAATCTGAATTTCATGAGTTACAAGCGTATGGTACTTAACGAGAATAAATGGCGGGCTTCAAGGTATGGGCTGGATGGAAAAATGATTGATTTTGGGAAAGAGGCAGAAGTAGATACCAAGCTCTTGATTCACGAATTGATTGATTTTGTGGATGATGTTGTGGACGACTTAGGCTCAAGGGAGGAAGTTGAGAAAATTGTCAATATTCTCGAACACGGTACTGGGGCAGATCGCCAGCTCAAGGTATACGAGGAAACAGGGAGCTTGGAAAAAGTTGTAGATTATATTACAGAACAAACCGTCTTGGGGTGTAGTTGAAATAGGGAAGATGAAATGGGGAAGACGTCTATAAAGCTGGCCATACTCGACATGAATAATGGGCACCCTAATCAAGGGATGCGCTGCATTCGTGACATCGTAAGTCAATACGAAGGTCAGTTAATGTGGGATGAATTTGATGTTAGAGTAAATAATGAAGTTCCGGGGCTTGATTATGACATATTCATCTGTAGCGGAGGTCCTGGAAGCCCACATGATGGTAATGGTGCATGGGATGTAAAGTTTTATAATCTCCTGGACAACGCCTGGAAGTACAATCTTGAAAATGAGTATAATAAAAAGTACTTCTTCTTTATTTGCCATTCTTTTCAGATGGCGTGTAAGCACTTTGAATTAGGCGAAATCCAGCCTAGAAAATCTACCTCTTTCGGAGTTTACCCCGTTCATAAGACTGCTGCCGGAAGGAAAGACCCGCTATTGGAAGGGTTGGCCGACCCTTACTTCGCTGTGGATTCCCGTGACTGGCAACTGATTCAGCCAAATCAGAAAGTGTTTAAGGAACATGGTGCAGCTATTCTGAGCCGCGAGAAAATCAGAACACATATAGAGCTGGAAAGGGCCATTATGGCCATCCGTTTTTCTGACGAATTTGTGGGCACACAGTTTCATCCTGAAGCTGACCCTATAGGTATGAAAGAGCATTTTGAAAAAGAAGAAAACAGAACTAAAGTCGTAAAAAACTACAGCAAGCGGAAGTACACAAACATGATGACTCATCTGGAAGATCCCGATAAAATTTCACTGACACATAGTACAATTATCCCACATTTCATTGAAACCTCTTTGTCAAAATTAAGCACACAAAATCCAGTTCTTTCCTAGCATGATTAATGACATTCGCAAATGGTATAATCAGCATTTTACTACTGAGAAATACGAGGCTTTTCTGGATCATATTGCAGCGGCATATGACTATAGACCAACATTTAGGATAGCTGAAACACCGGTTTTCATACCTGACCAACTCAGAGACCGGCTCATAGAAGCCTGCGACGAGATAAATCAAACCATCTGTAAACCTGACTTCAAAGAGATTACAAAGGGCGCTATCAAACATCCTATGCTACAGGTACCTGGCGAGGACTATCACACGAGATTTTTACAGATGGATTTTGGAATTTGCCGCGACGAAAATGGTGATCCAATACCGCAACTGATAGAAGTTCAGGGATTCCCGTCACTATACTTCTTTCAGGACCTCTTATCTGAAGCCTATAAGAAACATTTTGATATTCCGGAGCGACTTACCGTACATGTGAACGGCATTCACCGGGAGGAATACAGAGAAATGCTTCGTGAGATCATCATTGGTGATAGCGATCCTAAAAACGTGGTATTGTTGGAGATAGAGCCTGAAAAGCAAAATACCTATATCGACTTTTTAGCTGCCAATAAATACATAGGCATAAAAGTGTTGTGTATAAGCAAGCTCAAGAAACGCGGTAAAAAGCTGTACTACTTTGATGAGCAGGGAGAAGAGGTAGCGGTCCATAAGATTTACAACCGGGTAATTTTTGATGAGCTGGACAAAAGGCCTGATATCAAAAGCGAATTCCATTTCGAAGATGAGGTAGATGTAGAATGGGTGGGCCATCCGAACTGGTTCTTCAGGATCAGTAAGTATACCATGCCGTTGCTCAAAAGTAGGTATGTACCGGAATGCTTTTACCTTGATCAGCTCAAAGAGTATCCGAAAGACCTGGAGAATTATGTGCTGAAACCGCTCTACTCCTTTGCCGGCGCCGGCGTGAAATTGAATATCACAGCTGAGGAATTAGATGCCATTGAAGAAAAGGAAAACTATATTTTACAGAAGAGGGTCAACTATATTCCCATTGTTGAAAGCCCAAATGAGCCGGTAAAATGTGAGATAAGGATGTTAATGCTCTGGAAGCGTGGAGAAACCAAAGCCACCATTGTTAACAACCTTGTTCGTCTTAGTAAAGGTGAAATGATAGGCGTAAAGTACAATAAGAATAAAGACTGGGTTGGGGCTAGTGTTGGATTTTTTGAGAGTTAAACTATGATTACTTCTGATCTTTGGATAATAGATTATGATTCCCTTTGGGTTTCATAACTCTTTTGAATTGTAAACTTCTATTACCAAAATTGATTAGAAGGCCTATTTTCATTCTGGATGCTTCCAAATAGTTGATTGCCTGGGCTAAGTGTACGTCTTCTAGTTCCTTTACAGCCTTTAACTCGACCATTATTTTGCTCTCGACAAAGAAATCAGCTCTTCTCTTCCCAATTTGTTCTCCTTTATAATATATCTCCATTTCATGTTCCCGGCTGAAGCTCAGACCTTGACTGGTCATTTCAATTTCTAGTGCACGTTGGTAGATTTTTTCTTGAAATCCATTCCCCAAAAAACTATGTACTTCCATAGCACATCCGATAATCTTGCCTGTGAGCTCACTGTCTGGATACTCCCTATTAATCATTTAATCAGAATCGAAGTTTTCACCCAATCAAAAGGAATCATAGTTTATGAAGTGGGTTTATCGGGCGCCGGCAGACTGGCGTGAAATTCTTCGCCAATTCGTTTGGTATAGCCGTCGAGCAATGAGAGTATTTTATCTCTGCTTTCAGATTTTACAATTAACCCAATGTGCCACTCTTTATTCATGCGCCAAACCAATTCATGGTCATTAAAACCGGAAGTATCAGGATGCTGGTATCGGCTTAACGAAACTACGATACCCGCATTTTGATTTGAATCCGCAGGGGCGCTATACGGCAAGCCCTTGGCCTTTGCCGTTTCCAGGTTAGCCCATTCTGCCCAAAGATTAACACCTGAAGCAGCTTCTACCATTTCTGCCAGATTTGCACCTCCAACACGCGATGAAGTCTCCAGGAAGTAGTACTCGCCATCAGCATGTCCCTTAATAAATTCGGTATGTGAGGCGCTGTATTGCATGCCAAAAGAGCGCATCACTTTTGTGGTCAATTTTCTCAGTTCTTGATCATCTTGTGTCCCTTGTTCAATAGTGTGCGACCTGAATATGCCACCTCCGTGTGCTACTTCAAATGGTGTGTCTAAATACTGACTTACCCGAACAAACTGGATTTCACCGTCAAAAGAGAGCGAGTCTACATGAAACACATCTCCCGGAGCAAAGCGCTCAACCAGGTATTCGTGTCTGACATCACCCAAAGAATGAACTAAGTTCCACAGATCTTCCTTGGTATGAAGTTTTTTAATTCCGGTAGCTGAGGCTTCTGATCTTGGTTTTATCAACCATGGAGCTGGAACAGTGTCAGCGAAGCGATTGATCTCTTCATCATTGAATAAAGCAGTAAATTCAGGAACGGGAATGCCGGATTCTTTCGCCTTCATCCTCATTGCCAGTTTATCTCTAAAGTAGCGGGCTGTAGTTTCTCCCATTCCGGGGGAGCGGAAATACTCGCGCAAAAACGCTACTTTTTCTACGTCAAAATCATCTAACGCCACAAAACGATCGAATCGAATGGATCTGAATTTATAGGCAAGTCCGTTTACGACATGCTTTCTGTTCCAGCTGCCATCTTCGGCCATATCCATAAAAAAGAACTCGTCAATATGTTCTTTTGGCCAAGGCTCATTTTCTAACTTTTGCAGTGTGAGAAGATAAACATTATTACCAGCTGCTTTACATGCGCTAAGGAAGCGTTCGCCCTTGAAATAGGTAGAAACGCATAGGAAGTTCAGAGGTTGGTTGGACATAGTTTGAAATTTTAATTCAGTTTTTTCATTAGCTCTATGAGTAATCGGGGTCCGTAGCCCTTGGCGCTTTTCATTTTGGAAAACTCTGAATCACCAAAGGCCACTCCTGCGATATCCAAATGCGCCCATTTTGGATGATCTTTTACGAAATATTCAAGAAATTTAGCCGCAGTTATCGCACCGGCTATCGGTTTGCCGCTAAAGTTTCGAATATCGGCAATATCACTTTCCAGATCTGCCTCGAAATCATCAAAAAGAGGCATGCGCCATACCCTTTCATCAACTTCAAAGCCGCTATCAGAGATGAGTTGCGCCATTTCATTATTATTAGAGAAGAGCGCCCCTGCCGAATACCCTAAAGACTGGACAGCGCTCCCCGTTAAAGTGGCTAAATCAATAATATATTCCGGTGAATAATTCTTTTGCATGTAAGAGAGCGCATCAGCAAGCACTAGTCTACCCTCAGCGTCGGTATCAATAACCTCTATGGTTTTTCCTGAGTAAGAATTAATGACATCTCCGGGTCTGTAGCTGTTGGCATCCACTGCGTTTTCTGCACATGCTACAATGCCTGCAACATGGATATCCAGATGTAGTTTGGCCGCCAGTTCTACAGCACCAAGTACAGCAGCAGCGCCTCCCATATCGCTTTTCATATAATGCAGGTTTTGCGAACCCTTTATAGACAGACCTCCGGTATCAAAAGTGATTCCCTTGCCAACGAGCCCTAGCTTAGGAGTTTTGGATTGACTATCGCCAGGCTTGTATTCTGTTTTAATCAATACAGGGGGGAACTTGCTTCCCTGTCCGACAGAAAGTAACGCATCTAACCCCTCCTTTTTAAGGTCATCTGCGCTTAAGATTTCAGCTTTATACCCATACGTATCGGCTGATGCTTTAGCCCAATGGCCGAGATATTCCGGAGTTTTTTCATTTGGCGGCGCGTCTATTAACTTCATTACCTCAATCATGGAATCTGCAATAGCTGTTGCCCGGTCAATAACGGTATCAAAAGTTTCACTGCCTACTAGGGTAACCTCAAAATCGTTGGAAAAGAAATGAAAGGTTTCGCTGACTTCTTTGAATCTGCCAATCTGGTAGGTTGCCAACTTAATACCTGTAACAAGCTGTTCAACGATTTCATTTTCAAGGTTTTGGCAGTCGAGGTTTATGCCGTCGTTCCAATCTTTATTATGATTATGCGCCAGCGATCGAGCCGCCAAATAGACCTTTGATGTATGTTTTACTTCACCCAGCCCTAGTAGATAAACCGTCCTGTTTTCAGAGGGGTGATGAAGTACTTTGACCTCCTTGAAGTCAGCCTTAAACGGTATTTCCGATTGAATGCCGGATACTTTTCGGATCGATTCAGAATTCACCTCACCTTTTTTAAAGGCCAGTACTGTGACACTCGATTTTGGTTCTGCGTTTTGCGTTATTTTCATTCGTTATTATTAAAATACAACCATTTCACAGCTTTAGGAAATTCTTCAGCCCAGAAACGCTCGGCATGTTCACCCTGCTCATTAATTGAAAGTCTGAAGTTTACGTTAGGGTAGGACTTACTGCGTCTTAGAAGTGAGGCTTTGAAGCGCTCAACGTTTCGAATATGATACTTGCTTTCTTTGCCGCCGGCATACAGATATAGATAAGCCGGGTCGGCAGGTGAAAAGTTGGCGCCATATTGATTGATCATCGGCGATATCCAAAGACTGGGAGAGAATACCATCACTTTAGCAAAATGGTCGGACTGTGTCAAACCGGCATAAAGACTGATAAGACCGCCCAAGGAACTACCGCCAATGCCGGTATTCATACGATCTGCTTTTACTCTGAAATTTTTATCTACGTACGGTTTTAATGTATTGAGCAAAAACTGAACATACAGCTCGCCTTCGCTCATCCCAAATTTTGTGTCCGCAAAAGGCAGGTACTCTTTTATACGTTCCTCCTCACCATGATCAATGGCTATAACAATAATATCTTTCATCCCTTCAGAAGCAAGATTTGATAACGATTGATCAATAGCCCAATCTCCAAAAGGAGCATAGGGATTGAATAGGTTTTGGCCGTCCTGCATGTAGATGACAGGATATGTCTTTTGCGAAGTTTCGTAATCGTATGGTAACAGCGCTGAAATTCTGCGATGTTTTCCCAACTGTGGGATTTCGTAGTCCTCTTCTATTACTTTTAGTATTGGTTTGAAGTCGTGCATGTAAAAATAATCGCTTGCGAAGTTAGTCAAAAGCGATCCGGTTTTTGGATATTAATTATCCTAAAACCTTTAACTTCCGCTCTCGTTCTTCTAGTGGAATTTACAATTAATCAAATGTCCAAAACAGTTCTCATAACAGGGGGATCAGGCCTTGTTGGTTCGCGAATAACAGAGTTACTATTAGCAAAGGGGTTCAAGGTAAAATGGCTTTCCAGGCGGTCAGGAAAAAAAGGAGAAGTAGAGGTTTACCAATGGGATATTGAGCAGGGTACGATTGATGTAAAATGCCTCGATAACACCGACTTTATTATCCATTTGGCGGGTACCGGTGTAGCGGATATGAAGTGGACGAAGGATCGTAAAAAAGAAATACTAGAAAGTAGAACCCATTCTACTCAATTGCTGAAAACTACTTTAACGTCAAACCCGCATAGCGTCAAAGCCTTTGTTTCCGCTTCGGCCATCGGCTTTTATGGCTGGAATTCCGGTGGAGTATGGAAAAAGGAGGAAAGCCGTTTTGGTGATGATTTTTTAGCGACAGTAACTAAAGCTTGGGAAGCCGAAGTAGACGAGGTGGAAAAGTTAGGCCTGCGAACTGTAAAACTGAGAATAGGGATAGTGTTAAGCGAAAAAGGTGGCGCGCTAAAAGAAATCACCAAACCTATTAAGCTGGGAGCAGGAGCAGCGCTTGGGTCCGGAGATCAGTACATGAGTTGGATTCATGTTGATGATCTAAGTAATATGTTTATTCATGCTCTTGAAAATGATAAAGTGACCGGTGTTTACAATGCTGTAGGGCCCAACCCGGTAATGAATAAGGAACTTTCAAAACAAAGCGCTAAAGTATTGGGAAAGCCGTTTTTCTTGCCCAATGTACCTGGATTTATTCTCAAATTGATGTTAGGTGAAATGGCGTCTATGGTTTTAGGAGGAAGTCGTGTTTCAAGTGAAAAAATAGAGGCTACGGGATTTGAATTTGCATTTCCTGAACTTAATCCGGCGCTAGAGGATTTGTTGTAAGGCTAAAATTGGTCAATTTGCTTAAACTACTTTAACCGAGCTAAATTAATGGCAGATAAAAGAACGAAACTAGATAACATTCGCGCTATGAGTGATATGGATGAGCAAGAGAAAAAAACAATCAAAGCTTTTGAGGAGCGTGATTGGAATGAAATAAAAACCCACGATTCCTGGGTTATTTTTAAAGTGATGTCAGAGTTTGTTGAAGCCTTTGAAAAGTTAGGTAAGATCGGACCCTGTGTCAGTATTTTCGGTTCTGCCCGTACAAGTAAGGACCATGAATACTACAAAATGGCCGAGGAGATTGCGGCCAAGCTTGTAAGGCATGGATACGGTGTAGTATCTGGTGGAGGACCCGGTATAATGGAAGCCGCTAATAAAGGAGCCCAGTCTGAGGGAGGTAAATCGGTAGGGCTGAATATCGTTCTTCCGTTTGAGCAGAAGGGTAATGATTTTATAGACCCGGATAAATTGATAACCTTCGATTACTTTTTTGTTCGAAAGGTTATGTTCGTTAAGTACTCTCAGGGTTTCATCGTTATGCCCGGAGGCTTTGGCACGCTCGATGAACTTTTTGAGGCCCTCACCCTTATTCAAACAAAAAAAATTGGACGTTTCCCTATTGTCTTAGTTGGTAAGGAATTTTGGGGAGGTCTTCTGGACTGGATAAAGGTTACGCTACTGGCATCTGAAAAGAATATCAATGAAGAAGATCTAGACCTTTTTAAAATTGTTGAAACTGCAACAGAGGCGGTAGATGTTATTGATGAGTTTTATTCAAAATACTTACTTTCACCTAACTTTTAGTATACAATATCAATGGTTTTCCATGCTAAGCGAACTTTTTAAGGCCATTGCTCATTGTCATTTTACTTACTTTTTTATCATGAGGCCATGAAGTACTTACCTCATCATATTTCAGTTACAGCCCTGGTAGCCGTTTTGGGTTATATTCTATTTGACTATCAAAAGAATAAAAGTGTTCAGCAGAATGTAGTTGAAAAAGGACAGTCCACCTTTTTCAAGCTGGATAATCCACCGGCAGGTGAATATGCAGGATATTTAAATGCTGTTTCTTTAGAACTTCCTGACGAATTATATTTTGCGGGAGAGCGGGTACCTCTTGAAATCCCTGATGTAAGGGAGCGGTTGGATCGTGAACTTCATATTAATACCTACTGGCACAGCAGCACCATTTTTTTGATGAAAAGAGCAAATAAATGGCTGCCGCAAATTGAAGAGATATTGAAGGAACATGGGATTCCTGATGATTTTAAATATCTCACAGCTATTGAAGGTGGGTTCATGAATGACGTATCCCCGAAAAACGCTGTTGGGTTTTGGCAAATACTAAAGTCATCGGGAAGGGAGAACGGCCTTGAAATTACCAAATCGGTAGATGAGCGTTACGACCCTTTGAGGTCCACCGAAGCGGCGTGCAGCTATCTAAAGAAAGCTTACCGGAAGTTTGGTAACTGGACTAATGTGGCTGCCGCTTACAATCGTGGTATGAACGGTCTACAGCGTGCTTTAAACAATCAAAAAGTGGATTCTTATTATGACCTTATGCTTAATAGTGAAACCTCACGCTATGTTTTCCGCCTATTGGCCATTAAGGAAATTATTGAACATCCCGATAAATATGGGTTTAACATAGACAGGCAACACCTGTACGAACCTGAGAAATTAAGATATGTGGAAGTAAGTAACGATATTAAAGATTTGGTAGGCTTTGCAAAGGAACAAGGCATTAACTATAAGCTCTTAAAACGTCATAACCCCTGGTTGCGCGACGATCAATTGGATGTCAAGAAAAATAAAACCTATCGAATAGCTATTCCGGTAGATGTAGCGCCGTAATAAATTCTTATTAATAATGATTGAAAAAATAAATGAGGCTGTAGAATACCTCAAACAACAAGGTATTGATACGCCTCAAATAGGCGTGATTTTAGGAACGGGTCTGGGCGCGGGATTTACCCGGATAATGGATATAGAGAGAACCATTAACTACGCCGACATACCGCACTTCCCTGCGGCTACCGTCGAATTTCATAGCGGTCAATTGCATTTTGGAACCATTAGCGGCAAAAAAGTGGTAGCTATGCAGGGGAGATTCCACTACTATGAGGGGTATGATACGCAGGAGATCACTTTTCCTGTGCGCGTTTTACGGCTTCTTGGCATTGAATTTCTATTAATTTCGAATGCAGCCGGTAATATCAATTTAGATTGGAATAAGGGAGAATTGATGTTATTGGATGATCACATCAACCTGCAACCGGATAATCCATTACGGGGCAAGAATTTAGATGAATTAGGCCCCCGTTTTCCGGATATGAGTGCACCATATAGCGCGAAACTGCATGGTGTACTCATCGATATTGCTGCAGAGAAGCAGAGAACTTTA
>CALBPF010000384.1 GCA_937899105.1 uncultured Flammeovirgaceae bacterium
GATTTTTGTTTAATGTGCAAAACTTTAAGGGCGCAAGAGGATATCACTTGTGATTGGTATTTAATAATGATATTTTGGAATGAATGCAGTGAATAGGCGACCGAATTATTATATACTAATGAACAACTCAACACAAAATGTAACTTTAAATTCAGCCTTCATTTTGGACATAATCAATCAATATGAAGGAAAACCAGAGTTCCAAAACCACTTGAAAGAGATGGCCTCAGCCCATGAACTATCTGACCCAATGGGACAGGTGCCCATCAAATTGTATAATGATATGTGCAACTGGATTGAAAGCCAAATTGGTAAGACGAACGCAAGGCAATTGGGTAGAAAGATAGGTAATACGGTATATAGAAATATGTTAGAAATGAAGCTGGTGAAAAAAGAAACAACTCCGTTAGCACTTATGAAAGGATTAAAAAGAGTAACCGAGTTAGTAATTAAGGATCCTGAAAAGCGAGGATGGGAAATTCTAAGTAGCGGTCGTAAGCAAATTATAATGCGGAGAACACAAACATTTAATGGAGCGCTTCAATCAGGGCTGCTTGATGAACTTATAAGAAAAACAAAAGTGTTCAGTCCCAAGGTAGAATACCTACAATCTATAGCCAACGGCGATGAATACGACGATTATAAAATCACCTGGATTTAATAGTATCTACGATCGTTTGGGCATGTGCCCTTGAATTCTCGATAAACCATTTATTGGTTTTCAAACCGCCACACACCACTCCTGCCAAAAAGATATTAGGGACAGTAGTTTCCTGCGTCTCTTCATTATACAAAGGCGTATGGAATTCATCGGAATTAAAGATGATGCCCATATTCTCCATTAATTCGAAATTAGGTTTGTAGCCAGTCATGGCCAGTACAAAATCATTCTCAATGGTCAATGCCTCATCAGGAGTTTTGACGTCCACTTCCCATTTTCTGATCTCGGTTATCTGTGAATTAAAGTAGGCCTTAATGGAACCCTCTTTTATACGGTTTTCAATGTCCGGTTTTACCCAGTATTTGACGGAGTCCAGCAGAGCTGGCTCTCTTACCACCATGGTGACTTCAGCGCCCTTTCTAAAGGTTTCAAGGGCTACATCTACGGCAGAGTTTGCAGCTCCCACTACAACCACCTTTTGACCAAAATAGGGGTGAGGCTCATCATAGTAGTGTTTTACCTTAGATGTATCTTCTCCCGGGACATTCATTAAATAAGGGTAGTCATAAAATCCGGTGGCCAGAATAATAGCTTTAGCTTTGTAATTTCCACGATCAGTATTGATCACAAACTCCGCTTCTTCTTTGTTTACAGTTTCTACCTTCTCATACAGTTTTAAATTAAGCTCCCAACTGCTTGCCACCCTTCGGTAGTATTCCAAGGCCTCAAAACGATTCGGTTTGTTTCCATGAGATATAAAGGGGACATCTCCAATTTCTAACCGATCCGAAGTAGAAAAAAAGGTCATGTTTAGAGGGTAGTTGTAGACGGAATTTACCAAACAGCCTTTATCAATAATTAGATAAGTCAGGCCGGCTTTTTTAGCTTCTATTCCACAGGCCAAACCTATGGGCCCTGCCCCAATAATTACAACGTCAAACATTTTCTGTAACCTTTTTTTAATGATTAAGTATTACATACAACAATGATAGGTCAAAAGGTTTAAAACCGACTCATAATAAATAGGTCTTGGTTTGGAAGCGGTCTGAGGATCGCTTTCTTTAACTTTATTTGTCCGACGAAATGAAAACATATAGATTAGTCTGACAAATAGGAAGAAAATAATAGATAATGAAAGGAACGTATTTAGGGGAGTTTGAGGAACTGGTTTTGCTTACAGTTGCTGTTCTAAATGGAGAGGCCTACGGTGTTTCTATAGCCTCAATAATTGAGGAGGAAGCAAAGCGATCCGTGACCATTAGCACCATTCATAACGTGTTGTACAGACTTGAGAAAAAAGGTTTCGTAAGGTCAAGGTTAGGAGGGGCTACGGCCGAGCGCGGGGGACGAAACAAACGGCTTTTCTCAATCACCGCTACTGGGCACGAAGCTCTGAATCAATCCAACAAACTAAGAAACCGACTTTGGAATCTAATACCTGAACTTAAATTTTAAAAGTGAATAAGAAACCACCGGCTTTAGCGGATGCTTTTTTGGAATGGTATTGTTCCGAAGAGTTCATTGATGAGGTTCAGGGAGATCTACATGAGTGGTTTCATCATAGAGCCAAAAGGCAAGGCTATCGCAAAGCCAGGCTTATTTATTTCTTAGATGTTGTTCGCTTCCTCAGGAGCTACCGTGTCAAATCAATAGACGAATTCAGTCAAAACTCAAATAATATAGCTATGTTAAGAAACTATCTAACCACCTCCTGGAGATCACTTATCAAGAATAAGGCTTTCTCCACTATTAACATTCTTGGCCTTGCCGTAGGAATGTCTTCGTTTCTGTTAATTTCATTGTACGTGACTCATGAGCGCAGTTATGATCAATTTCATGAGAATAAAAATGACCTCTACCGGTTAAAGCTTAGCCGTTATAATGATGGTGTATTAAGCACAGTTTGGGCTGCCGGCTGCTCTGCAATAGGTTCTGCTTTGAATGACAACTTTCCTGAGGTCATTGATTACGTGCGAATGACGCCAAGTAATGCAGTAGTCTCTTATGGAGATAAGGTGTTTCGTGAAGAAAATGCGTATTACGCCTCTGAATCTTTCTTCGAAAATTTTTCGATTCCATTAACCATTGTCTCCAATTTTAATAAATGCGTTGATCTCATTGATATAGGCTATTACCTCATCTATATTTTGGC
>CALBPF010000385.1 GCA_937899105.1 uncultured Flammeovirgaceae bacterium
CACCCAAGTATTGATGGTTTAATCCATCGCCCCAGAACCTTGACTTTACGACTTCAGGATTTTCAATAGGTTGTAGATCATTATCATCAGAGCAACCGATGAATACAAGCGCCAAAACCAGAACCGTTATTTTACCCATGGAATAAATTTTTCGTTTGACTGGTTTTAGATCAAAAGTTTTAATCAACCATAAAGCTCACTTTCTGTTTCAGGTCGAGTTTATCACGGTTATGATGATTACTGTTTTTAAAGATAGCCTAAAATTAATTGAACCATTCTTTCCAGGGTATCAGAAAAGGCAAGATTAAAACCCAGGCAATAAAAAACAGCGCCATTGCTTTCGGAAATGGGATGTCGCTTTTGAAGGCAGGAAGTGCAACTACGATCAACCAGGTTCCTTTATAAATCAGTTGTATCAATAGGACGGGTGAAAATGTAATGGGCTTCCAAAGTCCTAAAATGGACAGAATGGCAATGGCTAGCCATAAACAACCTACTAACTTGATCACTTCAGTGGGTTGATACGCATTACCAAAAGTGGTCAAAGCGGAGTTTTTTGGGTTTGAGAGCGCTAAAATGGCTATTTGCCCTGCCACAATAATGTTTAAAATGTAAATTATTCTGAGTCCGATCATAGTATCTGCGTTATTCCTGTTCTGCAAGTCGTTTAAAGTTTTCCATAACCTCTGGTAAAACGGCCTTAAAACCGCCGCCAAGCATCAGGCCGAAAATCCTTTTTAGAAAACCTGTGAATCTTATCTCATCCGTAAACTCAATTTGATCACTCTTTTGCTTCAGGGTTCTCCTAATTTCTAAGGTACCCACGGGCATCTTAGTCACGAAGGTGTAGGATTGATTAGGGATAAGTGCACTGATGTAAAATTTTAGTTTGGGCCCTTTTTTGGGTATTAAAACACCTTTTGCACCCAAGGCGAAATCTTCCGTTAATTCAGCTTTAATGAGTTCCGTATCCCATTTGTTCCAACGCTCCACATCAATGAGGAGGCTCCAAACTTCTTCGTGAGAGTTATTGACCGCAATGGTAAAACTAAAGTGATGGTTCGTTTGCCGGAGAGAAGATTGCATTTTGCTTTTTTACAAATCTCCGAGTCCTCTTATTTAATCTACTGCACCTATGTTAACTTCTTTCTTATTCTGCTTAAAGACTGTGGCGCCACCCCAAAAAATGAGGCAAGATGTTTTAATGGTATTCTTTGTAGTAGTTCTGGTTGTTTGTGGAGTAACTTTTGATAGCGTTTTTCCGCGGTCTCCGTTTGAAGGTCTTCCAAGATCTCTTCCGTGAAAAACTGAACTTCTTGAGTTATTTTACGAGCAAAACTATTCCACGATTTTAGCTTTAGAAGCTCTTGATTTTCCTTAAAGGTTGTTTCCCATATGACTGACTTTTCTATAGTTTGAATGTATTCGTTAGCGGGTTTTCTTGAGTTGAAACTTGCTTGAGAAGTAAAAAGATAGGGTGCAATGGTGAAAAATTTAGTCCATTCGTCACCCTCTTTCAACGTAAAAAATCGCAGTAGTCCCTCTTCGAGAAAGTAGAGGTTTTTACATATTTTACCCTGTTCTAAAATATTGAAGTTTTTGGGTAACTCTCTTTTGCGAAAACAGGATGTGATCAAGTCCCAATCTACATCAGGAATGTTTTCATATCGCTCTACAAATTTTCTAAACTCTTCCAATTCGTTTCGATTGGTCACTTATTGTCCGTTTGGTTTATTCTCCTTTTTCCAGTGTTCCTTCACGGTCTTTAGAAATGAAGCTGCGTCTTTAACAAATTCTTCGGGCTTTTCATAATGGATATTGTGCCCTGTATCCTGGTAAACCTTGTGAATGATCAATTCCGGATGTTGTTTTTGCAGTTCTTCATTTTCCTTTTCATAGGGAAACAGGTCAGCATTGGAAACAGGGTCTAAGATCAGCATGGGTACGTTTAAATTGCGATATATAATTTGAGGTTCAATGATCGCCATGGATTGTCCAAATAGTGTGGCATTGGTGGGACGCAGGATGGTAGTGAGAAATTGCTCTTCGCCCGACATATGAAAGAGATCCTCCAGGCCTGCACCAATAGTCCATTTGTAATTAGCGTCTTGAGTCAACCAGGCCAAGAGTTTAAACTGGGTTCCTCCTTCTTCATGATCGTAAAATGCACGGTATGCTTCAAACTCACTGTCCAATAGGGGATAGGATACCCTGTCCTTAAAGATTTCGTGAACCCGGCTTTCCAGTTCTTCGGATGTCATTTTATGGTAATGGGTATTCGTAGAAACCGAACCCCCATCCTCTAAGAGTAACCCTAAAACCTGGTCCGGATAGGTGTCATAAAAAGCGGTAGCAATTATGCCTCCCCTGGACCAACCTCCGATCAGGGCTTTGGGTATCCCTTTAATGCGCATCAAGGTATTTATATCATCAGCAACGTGATAAAGAGATACATCGTGTTCGGGGATTTTGGTTCGCCCATGTCCGTAATAGTCAATGGCTATTACGTAATATCCGCTTCGCACCAGGGCGTCGGCAATATCCGCCAATTCGTATGCGTTCGTAAAACTTCCATGTACCCAGATGAGCGGCATATCGTTGGGATTTCCCCATTCGAGATAATGTAGTTGTACATTTTTGGTGGGCACAAATCCCCCGTGCTTCTTTTCGTAATTTTCAAATTCACTTTTAGCCCGGTCATATAAGGGTTTAAGATCTACCGTTTCAGGTGATGGTAGCGAACCCTGCACGTAACTGCAGCAAACAGAGAAATCGGAAGAACGTCGTAGAGGGAAAAGATAAATATAAAAAAAATCAGCAAGATCATCCTTAACCACGGGCCCGACGTGTCAGCGACTTCTCTTTGTTTGATCGCGTTCCTGGTATTCCCCAGCGTTAATTTCATAGTAGGCTTGTAAACATCCATAGTGGAATCGATTGTCGATATACGTCATGCCTATTTTTTCCATTACTCTCCTGGAGGCGATATTATCTACATGAGCAGAAGAAACTATCTTTTCGAGATTGAGTTGGGTAAAACCGTATTCAAGCAAACCCCGGGAAGCTTCCGTAGCGTATCCGTTATTCCAAAATTCTTTCTGCATCCGGTATCCTATTTCAATCTCAGGTGTATTGTCGTAATACACCAGTCCACTGGCCCCGATAAAACAACGGTTGGTTTTGAGCTCGGTGGCCCAAATTCCCAAACCCGGCTTTCTGGTGTAATGGGAAATCAGCACATCCAATTCGTTGATCATTTGTTCATGAGATCTTACAGATCCGTCTCCCACGTATTTCATGATTTGTGGATCGCTATTCATGGTAAAGAGATCATCGAAATCTTCCGGGGTGATTTCACGCAAGACCAACCTATCGGTTTCAAGGATTTTCATAAGTGAAGCCTATAATTGATATGTTCAAGGTAAACGCTTTTCATGACACTTGAGGTTTCGGCGATATCCGATTTCTAATTTTGCAACATTTGGCTGATTAAAGAAACGCTAAAGATGCTTAGAAGGAACCAACCTAAAAAACCTTCGATGATGGTAATATATCGGGTAATGCCTCCTACCGGAATTGCACCAAAGCCGAGGGTAGAAAAAACGTTAATGCTCAAAGCCACAGAGTTTAGAACACGTATTATAATCAGGTAAAAAGAGTAAATCAATATAGTGAGAATGGTCAGGAAGGAAAGGTAAGCTTTGCGCATAGGGTTAAGGTCAATCCACTTTCCTTTCAAGACTTCAATGCGCCGATAGATAAAGGTTAAAAACCGGTGTTTGATGCCTGAAAGCAGGTACAAAGGTTTACCGACTAAAAGTATAAATGCGGGTAACTCCGCTCGCCCCTGGCCAAGTTCCGCTTTATACTCCTCAAAAGTCTTAAAATGCTCTTTGTGTTTTTCCGTGTAGAAATCTTCGAGTCGTTGCTCAGTTCGAAAGTACTGCATGATCTTTCGATGTTCGTTAATAAGAAAGGTCCGGTTAATTTGATCCCAGTCGCTTGGAAAAAAGAAATATAAGGCGGCAAATATTAGAATAGTCCACATGGAAAAGATAAGGGACTGTACCGGACTGGTTCCGTAGGCAGAAAAGTATTTCAGGAATTGATTGAACCGCCAGTTAAACCACGATTGAAGTCCCGGTTCTTTTTGGTACAGATAGCGGTATTTTCCGGTTTCCATGTCTTTCATTTGTATGTAAGCGGCATTTGCGGATTCAATATCTCCCTGCACCCGATACATGGAAAAAAACTTGTTATAACTACTTTTCAGGGCATTGAAAGTATATACATCCGAGATGAGCGTGTCGGTGACATAGGTATAGGGGGGCGTTGCATAGTTCTGATAAAGCCCTAACCCTACAGAATCCAATTGCTTCCAATAAAATGAAGTGTTATTTACCGGAAAACTAAATTGATCTGCTCCCAATGGTTGTGCAAAAGTGCAATTTTGAACCGTTAAGTTTTCTTTTACTGAGCAGGCTGAAAAATCTAAAATCACTTCATTAAAGTCGATCCCCTCCATGTAAATGACATTGTATATACCACCATTGAAGAGCATGACAGGTTTAACTTCTGTTTCCAATATTTTGCAGTTAGCCATATAAAACCAGCTGATTTTCTTTTCAATTTGGGTTAAACGAAACAGATAATGATAGGGGACATAATATTATTCGAAACAATAAGAAAAAATGCTTTGAAGTACAGAAGCATCTCTCGAAAATTCACATTGACTGAAGGATAATACATTAATCTGTAATTCTGATATTACAACCCTTTGTAGGATAGAGCTGTAAGCGAATTCAACTCTTCCTAGCTCAGAGTTGTTAAAGTCTACCCCTTGTTTAAAAGTACAGTCATAGAAAATGAGTTGACTGGCGCCCGCACATCTCAGAAAAGTGACATTTTTATCAAATACCAAATGGCTAAGTACGCTGGTTGAGTTATCGGGGAGTTTGCAATTTTCCAGAACGACTAACCGGTTGATGTGGATGTCTTTCCTTGGTATAGAATCCTGCTGAGGGGATCTGGGTTGCCACCAGGCGTAAAGAGAATCCTTTTCCTCATCAAAATAGATTTCAGTATCGGACAAATAGTAGTAGGGACCACTGCTGTTTTCCATTGCAGAGATCCATTCACTAATGGATAACTGTTTTGCGTAATCCTGTGCCAGGGTGGATTGTAAGCCAAAGCTTAGCAGCAGAAAGAGAATCCTTTTACCGAGCATAACAGCTCAGAAGATACTAAAACTTTATGAATATTGGTGTAAACCTCTTACCGAAACCTTCGCATATTGACTACTTACCATCCGGATTGAGTCAGTTATTATTCAATGACTTGTAAAACGGCCACCAGCGCAGATAGAATTACCAACCAATGTATGACTATGGGGACATATAGCTTCAAGACATGTGCATACCAGGCTATATTTGGACTATTCCACCTTGATAAGGTACAGCATCGATCAGTGGCTTTTTTCACTCAGTTCAAAACTGAATTCGGCAGAGTTTTCGTAAACATCAGTGGCAGTCAGTTTAAGATGGATAGCTCCTTTCGTATTCCATTTCCCGCTCAAACGTAGTTTTTCAGCATCCAAAGATATCCATTGGGGAATTTCAGAACCATCTTCAAGGGATAGTTTAAAGCTCAGTTGCTCTTGATCCACATCTTTGAATACATCGGGAGGAAAAGTCAATTGAAATATCTCATTGTATTTCACAGAAGCTTCCATTTGGGTATTGTAGGCATAGGGACGAAACACCGACTTCGTGCTTACCCAATAAATGTCAGAATCATAAACCTCCTGCCCATTTTTTTGAGTTACGCTCGTTCGGCTGAAAAAAAGGAATTGATTATCTGGTGAAACAAAGGGACGCTGTTCAATTTCCTTGCTATTGATTAAGGTATCCAGCCGGTCAGGAGGCGTCCATGAGCCATCTTTTGTGCGATAACTGACGTACAAGTCATGCTTAGAGGCGAATTCGCTTCTCCAGGATTGAATAATAATGTAGTCTTCATTAGGGGACAGAAACAAGCTTTCTTCATCAGCTTCAGAACTTAATACCTCTGATTTTTGAACCGCGGAGTATGTACCTGACTCGAGTTGCGTATGGTAGATATCACCACAACATTGGTATTGATCGTCTCGATTGGAAGTGAAGTAAAACAGCCCATTCCTCGATAGGCCATGTCCGGCTTCTCTTGAGGAGGAGTTGAAAATAGAATCCATAGGTTGGGGTTCAATCGCCCGGTGGTCGTGATACTTCGCTACCCATAAGTCTGTGGAGGCATCACCCACTGATTTGACGAAATAGAGTTCATCCCCGGAAGGAGAGAACATCGGGAAAAAGGTATTGATATTGTCAGGGAGAAATGATCTATCCGGAGAGGTCCATTTTCCATTTGCGTTGCGCATAAGATAAATACAAGTTTCTTTAGGGTTTGATTCATGGGCTACACCAAAGGCCATGCTCTTACCGTCTGAAGAAAGTGTAAACCCCAGATCGAACCTGCCTTCAACCGACACGATGCCTTTCCCGAAAATTTTTGGGATACGGTCAGGAGTTTCCTGACCTAGGTAAATACTATCTAGTGCTTCCTTGGGTTGCTCGGTTGAACATGAGAGAGACCAGAGTAGAAAACAGAGTATAAAAGTGTATCGATTCATAGTAAGGTTGATTCGTGGATACTCTGAACTGTTACCTTCGCGTTTGCAGCAATTCTGAATCCTAAGTCATCAATTTTGAAGGAGAAGGGATGGCTTCTTCGTCTCGTAGTAGCCATAACGCTCCTTTCCTGGTCACACCAGCCACCACCGCGAAAAACACGGTATGTTCCGTAAACGGTTTCGTCATAGATATCTGAGCACCATTCCCAAACGTTTCCTAGCATGTCATAAAGCCCCCAAGGGTTGGGTTTCTTTTGCCCAACCTCCCGGGTCCTATGATTAGAATTGTCTTTATACCAGGCCACATCGTTCAATTCACCGTCCCTAACGCCCTTGATTCCGGCCTGCCAAGCATATTGCCATTCCGCTTCGGTGGGAAGTCGAAATCCATTGGCGGTAAAATTTAGGTTTACTTTCTCCTTTACTAAATCAATCCCATAATACGCATCCCGTCCTAAACGTTGGGATAGCGCATTACAAAAGTTCACAGCTTGAATCCAAGACACGGTTTCAACCGGTAAATGGCGACCTTTTATGGTGGAAGGATTCTCATTGATTACGGCTTCATAAATTTCCTGAGTTACCGGGAATTTGCAGAGTTCAAATGAGTCTATATCCACTGACCAGGTGGTTTTGGTTCGGTCATCCCTCATGTCGACCGATCCTTTTGGAATGGTCACGAATAGGTCATTTACGATGGCTATATCCAATTTTGATGTGATAATTTTAGGGGTGCGATGATGGATAAAAATCAGTGTAAATTGTATTCAAGTATAACCTGTACCAAAGGTAGAGTTATATGATGTTACGATCCTGATCTCAAAAAGATTAAATTAACATGGATCAGTAGCAACTGCCGCGAGCGGTCAGCAAGATCATCAGTCTAAACCCAAAGTTGTTAAATCTTTATCCATCAGCTATGGGTGGTATTTTTTAGCTCGTGCAGAACCACATTTCCTCTTGGAGAAATTTCATACCCGTCAGTTAAGCTGATAGTCAGTCCGAGGTTCTTTAGTTTCCTAATATTCAATTTAAACCACTCTTTTTCGTATCCGAGTTGTGTCGAATATTCAATCGCATATTTACCTGGTTCTCTATCCAAGAGATCGAGTACTTTAAACGTCCAGTTCTTTACTTTTCCGCTCGTATCCAACCTTTTTAGCTTATCCAAAATTTTGGTCATTTCAGCATTAGAGATGTTGGAGTTTTTCCTCAGTGCAATTCTTGGGTCGACCCCCTCAAGATAAAACTCTATTTTATAGATGTCTCCGGTTTCTTTGAAGGCTAGTTCTTTATCAAGCTCTTTTCGATCTGCATAACCCGCCTGAACGATTTCATGATTCGAAATCTGGTCATAATCGATGAGCTTAACGGATTTAATTCGTAGTAGGCCTGCCGGTGTTAGAAGCGGTTTGCTTTCCGTTACGGATGGTCGTGTCCATTTTCTAAAAGCGATTTTAATCTCACCTTGTTCAATCAGATCCAGAAACTTCTTTTTGAAAAGCATTTTTCCTTATTGGCACTAATCGACATCATCTTACGACGAGTCGCCAAATTTCGTGAATTTATTATTTAACTGGGTTCAAACGCAGTTTTCATTTCCTGTCATCATTCGTGCTAAAATAGAATAGTTCGGGGTCTCCTTCGTCTAACCCGTGTACTTTTCCCGCATAAGAAAAACCAGCTTTGGTGACTGCTTTTTGCATTTTAGTATTCGAGCTATTAGTGGAAGTAAACACCTTGTTCGTCTTACTCTGCCGGCAGATAAGTTCAAGGGCTTGTGTTCCTATTCCTATTCCTCGGTATTTTTCTTCCAGAATAATGAGTTCTATCCAACCTTGGTCAAAGAAGCGATAATCAAATAGGATAAAACCTACGGCTCTATCATGGACCACAATAATAAAGCATTGCTCGTCCGCTATGGCTTTGGTGATCTTTTCCTCTCGCTTTAGTTCGATGTGCTCTACTTTATTCA
>CALBPF010000386.1 GCA_937899105.1 uncultured Flammeovirgaceae bacterium
TTTCAGCTTTGAAGAAAAATCTTTTCTCGGACGCTTTAAAGGCGCTTTTTTCTTATTCAAAAAATTTAGTCGGACGCAAATAATTGTTTTCTAATAAAGACTGACCGTAAAACTAGAATCGCTGCCGTCCGGAGTCCGGAGGATATAACGTATTTACATGGTCGCTGCAATAAACTTCTTTAGAATCAATATCCAGGAGTGAAAGTACACCGTCCCATCCAGCTCCGGTATCCATTAGCCAAACATCTCCGGCCAGTATGGGCCTGGTATATCCCATACTATGAATAGGTGAATGGCCAATGTACGTTTCAGTAAAAGGCGTGAGCTTTTCGTTGATACCAGCTTCATATTGTGCTATAGCCTCTCTAAATAGCGATCGGTCCCATAAAAATACGTCGGGGCCTTGTTTTTCAATAGGAATACCTATTTCTATGCCGGCATGGACGAACAGCTTACCGTCCAGTTCGAAATACAGTTCGGCATTTTCAAACAAAGCAATATGATCCTCAGGAATGACATCGTTATAACTCTTTAAAGTGTTATCACCTCCGGACCTTAGCCAGGTGGGGTTTCTGGCATCAGTCTTGGCATACTCCAATGTCCAGTAGTCATGGTTTCCCAAAATAAAGATCAGGTTCTTAATTTTCAGAAGTTCATCTACCGCTTCTCTGGTTTCCGGCCATCCATCACAGACATCTCCCAGGCAGATCAGCAGATCGGCGTTATAATCAAATTGAACTCTTTCCAGGCACTGAATCAACGCTTTATAGGCGCCGTGTATATCACCAATAACAAACCTTCGCATAGATATGCTAAATTCCAGAATAACAACATGAATTGCCAATGGCTACGTGGGTTGGCTGCGAGCTATACGCTACATGCTCCGAGCTGCAAGCTGCAAGCTACGAGCTATAAGCTGTAAGCCCCACACTCCACGCCTCAAGCACGTATTCCAGTACCAAGTACAAGTACCAAGTATCCAGTGACCAGTAAACCAGCACCCAGTAAACCAGCCCCAGGCTCTTCGCCCTACGCCCCACGCTCTAAGCTCTAATCACTACACCCTGAGCCTTTTGCACTAAGCTCATCACCCTTCGCTCTACACCCTTCGCCCTTTGCTTATTCCTCTTGTAAAAATTATGAACTGAAATCTATAATATTGCAATACTTTTGGCATTGATAGTTTAAAGAAGAACACGCGTTTGTAATGGAAGAACCGGTAGTAACGACAGATAAGAAGAAAGAACACCAGGATAAAATAAAGCAGGTGTTCGTAGAAGTAGGTAAAGTGGTGGTAGGTCAGGAAGCGATGGTCAATCGTCTTCTCATTGGCCTTTTCACTCAAAGTCATATCTTGCTTGAAGGGGTACCCGGTATAGCCAAAACACTTACCGTAAGCACGCTGGCTAACGTCTTGCATCTCGATTTTCAGCGCATACAGTTTACGCCCGACCTGTTACCGGCTGATTTAATAGGTACGATGATCTATAATCAGAAGCTGGCCAAATTTGAAGTAAAAAAAGGGCCAATTTTCGCTAATATTATTCTGGCGGATGAGATTAACAGAAGCCCGGCCAAAGTACAATCGGCTTTGCTCGAATCCATGCAGGAAAAGCAGGTAACTATTGGTGAAACCACCTTCGACCTGGACAGGCCATTCCTTGTACTTGCCACTCAAAACCCTGTTGACCAGGAAGGTACTTATCCATTGCCTGAAGCACAGATCGACCGATTCATGATGAAGGTGAATGTAGATTACCCTACAAAAGACCAGGAGCTGGAAGTAATGCGCAGGATCTCAAACATGAAATTCGATTATACGGTAAATACTGTTCTTAACAAGGAAGATATTTTTGATATTCGAAATGAGATCAACCAAACCAGTATTTCCGAATCGTTAGAACGGTACATTATTGAATTGGTATACGCCACCCGGGACCCAAAAGGCTATGGCTTAACTGAGGCAGCTGAATACATTCAGTTTGGTGTTTCGCCAAGAGCATCTATAAACCTGAATTTAGCGGCTAAAGCAGTGGCTTACTTCGAAGGCAGGGACTATGTTTTGCCGGAAGATATCAAGGAAGTAGCGCTAGACGTCTTAAATCACCGAATAATATTGAACTACGAGGCAGAAGCGGATAATGTGGATACGAAAGATCTGATCAAGACGATCTTGAACAAGATACCTATTAACAATTAGTTAACCCATAGCAGAAATAGAGTCAGGGTTTACTAATGCGGGATTTTAAAAAACCATCGTAATTTTACGATGGTTTTTTCTTAACATACGGTTAAAGATTCCTTTACATAGTTTAACAGATGCTTAACATGAGCGTCTGCTTGAGGTAACAATTAATTCCAACCTTTGAGGCTCCAATAAATAGGAAAAATTTAATCTGATTTAATTTATTTAAAAGACAATGAAAAAACTATTATCCCTTTTAGCCGCAGTCGGAGTGGTATTTGCCCTTTCTTCTTGCGGAGATGATGATGATGACGATGTCACCACGTTTGATGATGTCGAAGTAACAGGACCTACTGGTATTGGTACACTTAATAACGGTCAAACAGGAGCAACTGCAGCATTTACTGTTTCTGTAGATGCTAATTTGACAGCAACTTACGCCGTTACCACTACTGGTGATGTAACAGTTACTTCTGATGAAACGGGTACTGTAAGTGGAACTACTGTGACGGTTACTTTTGATGCTGGAACAACAGCAGGTGCCGCGGCTATTATTTTGACGGTTACAGACTCTGAAGGAGATGTAGCTAGTGACGAAGCCAATTTCATCATCAACGAACCTGGAGATAATGCAGCTACTATAGAGGGCATACCTAATGCAGCTTCTATTGTTACCGGACAAACATTAACAGTTGCCGGTCCTATCACATTACCTGCAGCAGACGGTATCGCAGCTTCTGAAGCTATTGTTTTACAGGTCAACGGGGGTGCAGCTGTAGATCTAGGTGTAACTGGTACAGATACTTCACCTCTTGAATTGACAGATGTTGCACTACCAACATCAGATCTTACTGATGGAACTTATGAAATCCTCTTTACATTAACAGACAGTGATGGAGACCAAGCTACCTTCTTACATATTTTGAATGTTGAAGCGGTCACATTCTTTGCTGCTCAGGAAATCATTGACGATAATGGGACAGAGGAAGATCCTTCTGACGATGTAATATTTTTAGAGGTTAATGGTAGCATTAATGCAGATTACACATTGCCGACAGAAGGTGAGAATGGCGAAGTAATAGCTTATTATGTACTAGGAGGTAGAGTAAAAGTTACGAACGGAGCTACTCTAACCATTCCTGCAGGATCAGTCCTTAAAGGAAGAGAAGGTTCTGGTTCGAATGCTACAGCTCTTCTAGTGACAAGAGGTTCGAGTCTAATGGCTAATGGTTCAGCCATGTTACCAATCATTTTTACCGCTATTACTGACGATCTTACCATTCAAGACGTAGTTGGAGGCGATTTCGTAGGAAGTCTTGCGCCCGATGTGAATGGCCTTTGGGGTGGTTTGATTGTTCTTGGTGACGCTACTATTGCGGCTTCAGGAACAGAAGTTCAAATAGAAGGTATTCCAACTTCTGACCAAGATGGTCTTTATGGTGGAAGTAATGACACTGATAATTCTGGAGTAATAAACTACGTTTCGGTTCGTCACGGAGGTTCTTTGATTGGTTCCGGAAATGAGATTAACGGTATTACTTTAGGAGGTGTTGGAAGCGGAACTTCGATAACTAATGTTGAAGTAGTTGGAAATCAAGATGATGGTATCGAGTGGTTCGGTGGTGATGTTGATGTTACCAATGCATTAGTCTGGAATGCTGGTGATGATGCTCTTGACACGGACCAGGATTGGGTAGGTTCATGCTCTAATTTTATTGTGGTGACACCTGACGGTAGCGCTTTTGAACTTGACGGTCCTGAGCCCTCAGGCGCTTCTTCAAGAGCCCCTCATACTTTTGATGGCGGTCTCGTTTATGCCGGATCTGATATTGACCACTTGGTAGATTGGGATGGATCAACAAACGCCGGTTTGACTAATATTTATTTCTACGGATGGGATGCTGGATATCAGCAAGATGGAGATTTTGATCCAGTTGAATCTTTCGGCGGTGATGGATCAGGAACTTCAGGTACGTGGCAATATACTTTGACAGCCGGTGGTGCAGCCGCTAGCTTGATTTTCATCGATGTCCCCGGGGCTGCGCTAACTGAGGTTGCTGAAAATGCGAACACTGTTGGCCCAGCTGATGATACAGGATTTGAGTGGACTTTCGCTTCACAATCAGGAGCATTGGGTACAATTGGATTGTAAACTCAGTCCTGAACAAATAAATCAAGAAGCCTGCGATAAGTGGGCTTCTTGTGTTTTTAACAAAATGGTAATCTAAGCTTAATATTAGGCATGCATATTATCCGGATTATAAAACTACCTTCGCAACTATTTTACCAAAGTCTCATATACCATGAATTTTCATAGGAAATCTCTAAGTATTTTAATTCTAATTCTTTTGTCAGGCTTTTCCATCAAAGCTCAACAAGGTACGATTAGAGGTACGGTTATTGAAGATCTTAACGGCGAGTCAATGATTGGTGTTACTGTGCTGGTCGAAGGAACCACCAAAGGAGCCGTAACAGATTTTGAAGGGTCATTTTCTTTAAAGCTGGATCCAGGCACTTATAATTTAAAGGTTTCTTTTATTTCTTACAAAACACTGAGTATTACTGATGTGGTGGTAAGGTCAGGAGAGGTTACCGCTTTAGGAACGGTACGGATGGCAGAGGATGTAGAAACATTGGAAGATGTTATTGTTGTTACTGCTGAAGTTATAAAGAATAATGAGGCTGCTCTGCTTACTGTAAAACGTAAGTCGGCAAATCTGTTGGACGGCATTAGTGCAGCAAGTTTTGCAAAAATAGGAGATTCGGATGCAGGAGCCGCGATAAAGCGTGTTACCGGAGTTTCTGTTGAAGGAGGTAAATACGTTTACGTAAGAGGCTTGGGTGATCGATATACGAAGACTATGTTGAATACTGTAGATATACCAGGACTGGACCCTGACAGAAACAGTCTTCAGATTGATATTTTCCCTACGAATTTAATACTAAATATG
>CALBPF010000387.1 GCA_937899105.1 uncultured Flammeovirgaceae bacterium
GAAATAGAGCGGCTGGATCTAAGAATTGGCGATACTGTTTTTGTGGAAAAGGGTGGCGAAATAATTCCCAAAATCACTGGGGTAGCATTGAGCAAAAGACCCGCAGCTACAAGTCAGATAAAATATATCGTAAAGTGTCCGGAGTGCGGCGCCGAATTGATAAGATATGAGGGTGAGGCAGTTCATTACTGCCCCAACACCAATGGCTGTCCTCCTCAAATAAAAGGACGTGTAGAGCACTTTATTCAGCGCAAAGCTATGAATATTGACTCTTTAGGTGAAAAAACAATAGCTGCGCTCTATGACAAAGGTTTGGTTCAAAGCCCTGCTGACCTATATTCATTGACTTACGATGATGTAATTCAGCTGGAAGGATTTAAGGAATTGAGCTCGAATAACCTTATAAAAGGAATTCAACTATCAACTCAAGCAGAATTCGAAAGTGTTCTTTTCGGCATTGGCATTCGGTATGTAGGAAAAACAGTAGCCCAGAAATTAGCCATTCATTTCAAGACGATTGACAACCTTGCTCGCGCTACTTTTGAAGAATTGATCGAAGTTCCTGAAATTGGGGAACGAATAGCCGAAAGTGTAGTAAGCTTCTTTTCCGACCAACGTAACCAGAAGGAGATCGAACGTTTAAAAGCGGCAGGGGTACAATTGGAGTTGGTGGAAAAGGAGGAGACCATTTTATCAGTCGCCCTTGATGGCAAGTCCTTTGTAGTCTCCGGTGTTTTTGAAAAATATGGACGCGATGAGCTAAAGGAAACAATAAAGCAACATGGTGGCAAGGTAATTTCCGCTATTTCAGGTAAATTAGATTTTTTACTGGCAGGAGACAATATGGGCCCAGCCAAGAAAGAAAAAGCTGAAAAACTGGGCGTAAAAATAATTTCAGAAGCCGAGTTCGATACTATGATCAACGCGAATGCTGAATAAGAAATTTCTATCGTTCAAGACACGCTCATATTTAAAAAATAACAATATCACGCGTGCTAATACGGCTTACAGCTCTGCTAAAACCATAGGTATTCTTTTCTCTGTGGAGGACCTTAAGAAGCACGAACAAATCAAGCATCTTATAAAAAATCTTGAGAAAGATGGCAAGCAAGTTTCTGTTCTTGCCTATCTGCCAAAAGGCACGCAAAACTTTGAGTTTAAGTTTGATTTTTTCACCATTGACGAATTGACCTTTTGGGGTAAATTTGAATCACAAGCTATCCAGAATTTTGTAAATCAATCATTTGACTATTTGTTTTATATCGATACCGAGAGCAATGCGCTTATTCGTAATATTCTGGCCATGAGTAAGTCAAAATGCAGGATTGGAAATTATGATGAAGAGAATGCAAAGTTCTGCGAGATGATGGTCCAGGGAAAGGATAAAACCATTGAAAGTCTCATTAAAGAAATGTACAAGTATACACAATTACTCACCTGACAGATATGGAGAGTTTATTAGGAACAGGAGTCGCTTTAGTAACTCCTTTTAACAGCAATCAGGAAATCGACTATGCCGGGCTTAAGAAGCTGCTGAATTTTACAGCCGATAAGGGTGCAGACTACTATGTAGTATTGGGAACTACGGGTGAATCCGCTACACTAACCCCTTCCGAAAAAGCCCAGATATTGGAATTTGTGAAGAAAAACAACGCAAATCACTTACCTATAGTTTACGGCATTGGTGGTAACAATACAAGTGAAATACTGAGGAGCATAACCTCATCCGATCTAAACGGTGTCGATGCCGTTCTTTCTGTAAGTCCTTATTATAATAAGCCTTCACAACAGGGTATTTTTCAACATTATACCCGGATTGCAGATAAAAGCCCGGTACCTATCATATTATACAATGTTCCAGGTCGAACGGGTTCTAATATTACAGCTGATACCACTTTAAGACTTGCAGCCCATTCTAATATTATAGGAATAAAAGAGGCGTCAAGAGATTTGGAGCAAGCCATGAAAATCGTCAAGGGAAAACCTTCAGATTTTATGCTTATTTCCGGTGAGGATATGTTAAGTATTCCTCTCTATGCACTCGGCGCTTCTGGAGTGATTTCGGTTCTTGCCAATGCCTTTAGTAATGTATTCAAAGCTGTTTATGAAGCCGTTAAGTCAAATGACTTTGAAAAGGCAACTGCTCATATGCTACGACTTTTAGAAATTAATCCTCTAATGTACGAACAGAGCAATCCTGTTGGAGTGAAACAGGTATTAGAGTACTTTGGAATTTGTGAGAATCATGTACGCTTACCGTTAGTTTCTGCAAGCCAGGAGTTGAAAAATAGAATTACCTCAATCCTCGCCGACCCTGTTTAGTTTTCAAGTACTTCTCCTTTTTTATCTAACGTTATACCTGAGGCTAGTCTCTTATCGCCAGAGTAGCTCTGAAGATCATAGTTCACTTCCACGGCTCCTGTACCCTCCGTTATTGTGATGGTAGAAGGTTTGGTTTCCAGGATCAGACTTTTTTCCCAGGCCAGGCCGTCCGCGGTATATATTTTACACAGTTCGGCTGCAAAAGTCGCTTGCTCGGGCATGGGTACATAGAAAAGTAAATGATAGATCTGCCCTGACTCATCTGCATTGACTAACGCTTCAATATCTAATACATTGATTCTATTAAAAAACTCCTCATTAACTGCAAACTCTACCTTTGACTCGGGAATACGGCTTTTGTTAACCAAAGAAAAGTAACCTTTGAGAGTGTTATCATCCTCAAAAAACAAACCTGCAGTATGAGTTGAATCAATCACAACGGGTAAGTATCTCCTTGAGCTGATTATATCTTCCACCTCGAAAAGTGGAATAGAATCATTGTCTAAAATCAACCAATTGGCTCGCTCTTGCATAAGTTCAAGCTCTAAGGACTTTTTCTCAAACTCCTGATCGGCGAAACTTTTCTTCGTTTCAATGTACTTTGTAAACTGTTCGATGCCACCAAAAGAGTTGGACACGTAAGCGTAATAATTGGTAGATTCTTCTTTGTATGGAAAATCAGCAAGCACATTTAATAAACTATCATATTGTGAAAGCGCTTTCACTTTCTCCTTTAGTAACTCTGTCTTATAGACTAAATCTGCGCTGTCATAATAATCATGATGTTCCACAAGCTTAGCCAGATACTCCAATTCAGACGCCTTAACGTCAAAAACCTTCAATGGCAGTGGGTCAGGGTCGAACTCATGCAATTGATCTCTAACCGGGGCAAGTGAAGCTATTTTTCCCACTTGCGAAACCGAATCCTTGAGGGTTTGGTCTTTTAGGGCATTTAATTGATTATCATACTCAATTAAATTAGCCATCATAGGTTTAACTTTATCTTCTACGATTTCCTTTACCCTTTTTACCCAATTGCCGTATTCCCAAAATACAATCTCATCAGAAAAGTAATCGGCCTCTTCGATGCCGTCTTTTTCATACTTTTCGATGTCTTTAATTTCAATTTTAGGATCATAGCCTGCCTTTTCAATTTTCGCCAGGGCCGTCTTCATCTTTCCAGCGCTAACTACGGCTATCTCCGCTTGTGCGGCTAAGGTATCGAGATTTTTTATGACCTCTTCATTCGCTTGTAAGTATAGCCTACGCGTATCCGGGTATGTATTTCTTACCTCAGAATAAATTCGCTGGCAGATGGTATAAGCAGTGTAAGAATCACTCATGGCCACATTTATATTATTCACTGCTACTTTTCTTTCTGTCAGGCTATTTATCTTTTTCTCAAGGTCATACTGAATATCGGCCAGTTTAATACCTACTTTTCCGGTTCTTACATCGCGTCTTTGATAAGCCCCATAGTACTCAGGGTTCTTTTTAGACACCTCTTTTTCCGTTAATAACGTCATGGTTTTTTGATAGGCCGTAATAGCAGAATCGGCATAAAGATCCATTACCTCAGCATTCTTCAAAATATCTTGATCCAGCGTCTTTAGTTCGAAATACGTGGCAAGTTGAAAATTTGCGTTCGGGTGGTTGATAGTTTTAGAATCCGCAAGGAACTGTTTCAAGATTGGAATGGCAAGCTCATATTGCCGGGAATCTAACAGCGGGTAGAGATCTTTATACTTTACCTTTTGCGCACGAACACTAGCAATCGTAACCAGAACCGTTATAAAAAGCCAACTAAAACGCTTCATAATTATGAATTCAATTGTGTAAGTTACTAAAAATTAATCAGTTGTTAAACAGGCCTTTAAGTTGCTTCAGCTTTTCATTCATATCCCCCCCTCCACTACTTTCTGCCTGAACTTTACGTACTCTTCTCCCCTGTTTTGGACCCGGGGCATCCCCTTTCATAGATAAAGCAATCCTTTTTCTTTCAAGATCCACTTCCAATACTTTAACACTTACTTTTTGTTGAACACTTACTACGTCCGCAGGATCTTTCACAAAACTATTCGACAGGCGACTGATATGGACAAGACCATCTTGATGAACACCTATATCGACAAATGCACCAAATTTGGTGACGTTAGTTACAATACCAGGAAGCTCCATACCTACTTTTAAGTCTTCTACCGTATTTACGCCCTCCATAAACTCAAACACCTCGAACTTCTCTCTGGGATCACGGCCCGGTTTATCGAGTTCCATCATGATATCCTGTAACGTTGGAAGCCCTACGGTATCCGTTTGATATTGATTAATGTTAATTCTCGATCGGAGATCACTGTTTTCGGTTAAGCTAGAAAGTGACGTATTTAAGTCCTTGGCCATCTTTTTTACAATATGATAGCTCTCCGGGTGCACGGCAGATCTGTCCAATGGGTTTTCTGCGTCACCTATTCGAATAAATCCAGCCGCCTGTTCGAACGCCTTATCACCGAGCCTGCTCACTTTTGTGAGTGAACTTTTATCTTTAAAGGGTCCATTCGCATTTCTATGATCAATAATGCCTTTAGCCAGCTGCGGACCGATTCCCGAAACATAGGATAGTAATTGTTTACTTGCTGTATTAAGTTCCACTCCTACCTTGTTCACACAAATACTTACTACCTCATCTAATCCGCGTTTAAGTGCGGTTTGATCTACATCATGCTGGTACTGACCTACACCTATGGATTTCGCATCAATTTTTACCAGTTCTGCTAAAGGATCCATTAACCTTCTACCTATTGAAACCGCTCCGCGCACAGTAACGTCGTAATCTGGAAACTCTTCACGGGCCACTTCTGAGGCTGAATAAATCGAGGCCCCACTCTCGTTGACCATGAGAATGAGAATATCTTTTTTCAAGCCTAATGACTTAACGAACTGCTCTGTCTCGCGGCTGGCGGTACCGTTGCCTATAGCAATGGCCTCTACATCATAAGCATCACAAAGATGCCTGATGTTCTCACCTGCTTCACCTCTCTGCCGCTGAGGTTCATTTGGATAAATGGTGGTGTTCGTTAATAGCTTCCCTTGACGGTCTAAAACCACTACTTTACAACCCGTTCTGAAACCCGGATCAATGGCTAATACATTCTTTTGACCTAAAGGAGCAGCAAGTAGTAGTTGCCTTAGGTTCTCGGAAAAAACCCTGATAGCCTCTTCATCAGCTTTCGTCTTAGACAATAACCTGAACTCTGTTTCCATGGAAGGTTTAAGTAGCCTTTTATATGAGTCCGCTACTGCGTCTCTGACCTGCTTTGAGCAGGCATTTGAAGATTGGATAATATGTTTTTCCAGAAGGTCTAAGGCTTTGTCAGGATCGGGAGCAATGTCCAGGGATAAGATCATCTCCTTCTCCCCTCTTCTCATGGCCAATAACCGGTGTGACGGTGTTTTTGAAATAGGTTCACTCCATTCAAAGTAGTCTTTGAATTTCACCCCTTCTGCCTCTTTACCTTTAATCACCTTCGAACTAATGACTGCCTCCCGTTGGAACAATGTTCTCACGGCTGCCCGTGCCTCCTGGTTTTCATTAACCCATTCAGCTATGATATCCCGCGCACCTTGCAGCGCATCTTCTACGGTCTCAACGCCCAACTCACTATTCAGAAAATCTGCAGCTTTTATAAATGGATCTCCACTACCTTGATCCATCATATACTTTGCTAAAGGCTCTAGACCTTTATCACGTGCGATAGTGGCTTTTGTTTTTCGCTTCGGCTTATAAGGAAGGTAAATGTCTTCCAACTCTGTAAGCGTTTTAGCCTCTCTGATCTTCTTTTCAAGCTCAGTTGTCAGCTTTTCCTGGTTATCAATCGACTTCAAAATGGCCTCTCTCCGCTTTTCGAGCTCTTTCAGCTGCTCTAAACGATCACGCACGGCGGCAATCTGTACCTCATCTAAACCACTTGTAGCTTCTTTACGGTAACGAGCAATAAACGGAACCGTAGAGCCATCATCCAATAACTTAATCAATGCATTTACAGGCCCTTTTTGAAGACCTTGTTCACCGGCAATACTATTTACAAAATCAATCATATCGTCATTCTAAAATAAGGAGACGCAAACATAATGTCTAGGGGAAAATTGCCCTTCTTTATATCCTGAAAATAAATTTAAATATCACTAAGCACCTATGTGTCAGGCATTTTACAAGTGGAGAAACTATTTCCTCCTAAATTTATGTTGAGCGGAATATCTATTTTTACCTAAGTGATGAAATCAAAAATCATAAAAGAGTTAAAAAGTTGGGGAGTGATGGCAGCAATATTTGTAGCGCTTTACCTAACTGGCCTTCATACTGACGTGGCCGCATTTGCCCAGCGAATGATTCTATCCACCGGTGTGCTTACTGCAGACACTGAACTCCCAACATCCGAGCAAAAGGATATTGATTATGATTTCAAGCTTCAAGACCTTGAAGGTAATATCACAAACTTCGAAGATTTTAGGGGGAAAGTTATCTTTCTAAACATTTGGGCAAGCTGGTGTGCACCTTGCATTGCCGAAATGCCGAATATCCAAAGTCTTTACAATAAAGTAGAAGATGATAACATAGCGTTTATCATGTTATCAATGGATGATAACGTGGAAAAGGCTAAGAAATTCATAAAACGAAAAGACTTTACTTTTCCGGTTTATTTGGCGGCAAGCCGAGTTCCTGATGTATTTCGCGCTCCTTCCATACCCACCACTATGGTCATCTCAGCAGACGGAAAGATTATCTCTAAAAAGGTAGGAATGGCTAACTATGATAAGAAGTCTTTCATGAAGTTTCTGGAAAAACAAAGTTCACAAATCTCCGAAGGAGACTAACATCATACTATTGAGTCCCATATTAGTTGCATACCTTTAGTGGCTTTTTCTTTGATGACCCGGATATCATAATAGGCAGGTAGACCGGTTGCATTTGGGTCTACTAAGAAACTTGTAGCATGAGCAGGTACATAATCTATCAGACCAGCTGCCGGATAAACCATCAATGACGTTCCCACAATAATGAAGACGTCTGCCTGTGAGGCAATTTGGGCTGCCACCTCCATCATAGGCACCATTTCTCCAAACCAGACAATGTTAGGACGTAGTTGGGAGCCCAAATCGCATTTATCACCCAACTTTAGTTCCCAGCCCTCCACAGGATAAATAAGCTTATCGTCAACAGTGCTTCGGGATTCGAAGAGCTTTCCATGCAGATGTACCACGTTGGTGGATCCGCCATCTTCATGCAGGTGATCCACGTTTTGCGTGATCACACTCACTTCAAAATGTTCTTCCAGTTCGGCAATTATTTCATGTGCCCGATTGGGTTTTGCATTTAAGGCGGCCTTCCTTCTTTGATTATAAAAGTCTAGTACCAATTCAGGATTCCTGGCCCACCCGTCCGGAGAAGCAACTTCCATAACGTCATGTCCTTCCCATAAGCCATCAGCATCTCTAAACGTTGCTATGCCACTTTCCTGACTCACTCCTGCCCCGGATAATACCACAAGTTTTTTCATGGCCAGAACATGTTCGATCCTACTTCTTCTTGTTATTCCTTCCTCTTTTCTCGGGAGCTTTTTCGGCCAACTCAAGACATTCAGCCAAGGTCAATTCAGAAGCTTCTTTGTCTTTAGGGATCTTGACGTTCTTCTTACCCACCTTAATGTACGGCCCCCAACGTCCGTTCAACACCTGAATATCAGGATTTTCGTCAAAGCCTTTGATAAACTTATTAGCATCGGCTTCGCGTTTCGCCAGAATGAGTTCAATAGCACGCTCTTCATTAATGGTATAAGGGTCATCGGTTTTAGGAATGGAAACAAATTTGCCATCATGCCGAATATAAGGTCCGAATCTGCCAATAGCAGCGCCCATAGGTTTATCCTCAAACACACCTACTTCTCGTGGCAATTTGAAAAGATCTAATGCTTCTTCCAGCGTAATGCTCTCAATAAACTGGCCTGGTCTTAGGCTGGCAAACTTAGGTTTCTCTCCACCTTCTTCTTCCTCACCTAACTGCACTAAAGGGCCAAACTTTCCGAGTCGGGCAATAATCTTCTTTCCCGTGGCCGGGTCATTTCCAATTTCGCGTGAACTTTGTACTTCAGAGCGCTCAATATTTTCAGTCGTTTCTACTTTTGTGTGGAAGTCACCATAGAAGCTTTGGATCATTTTATCCCATTCTATGCCGCCCTGGGCGATTTCATCAAACTCCTTTTCAACCTCAGCGGTGAAGCCGTAAGAAGTTACGTTTGGAAAATGATCAACCAGGAAGTCATTGACAACCATGGCAGTATTAGTAGGAAAAAGCTTGTTTTTCTCTGTTCCCGTGATTTCCGTTAAATCATCACCTTTTATTTCGCCTGCCTTAAGCGTAAGGAGCCGATAGTTTCTTTCTTTGCCTTCGCGAAACTCTTTCTCCACATAGTTTCGCTTCTGAATAGTGGAAATGGTAGGTGCATAGGTAGAAGGCCGACCGATACCCATCTCCTCCAATTTCTTGACCAGACTGGCTTCCGTGTACCGCGCTGGTGGTCTCGTGAATCCCTGCCTGGCTTTCATTTCTTTAAGTTCAAGCGACTGACCTACTGTTAACGGAGGTAACATCCCTTTTTGCTCTTCTTCATCCTCATCATCGGTAGATTCAAGATAAACCGAAAGAAAACCGTCAAATGTGATCACCTCGCCATAAGCCGATAATCTCTGATCTAATGTGGAAATAGCGATATGCGCCGTTGTTTTTTCAATTTGAGCATCAGCCATTTGACTGGCGATAGCACGCTTCCATATTAACTCATACAATCGGAGTCCATTTCTATCGGCAGCGGGCTCCGTCACTGCAAAATTCGTCGGTCGAATAGCCTCATGAGCTTCCTGTGCAGAAGACGATTTTGTCTTGAAATGTCGAACATTTACGTATTCATCGCCATACCCGCTCTTAATCTGTTTTACGGCTCCATCAATAGCCTCCTGAGAAAGGTTCACAGAGTCTGTTCTCATATAAGATATGATACCCGCCTCATAAAGCTTTTGCGACACACTCATGGTTTGAGACACCGAAAAACCTAATTATCTACTGGCCTCTAGCTGTAGTGAAGAGGTGGTAAATGGAGGCGCGGGAGACTTTTTTCCCGGCTTCTTTTGCAGATCATCAATGGAGAACTCTGCCGACTTACAGGCCTCTAAAAAATCTAATGCTTCTTCTTCCGTCTCAAATTTCTTAGGTAGCTCCGCGCTTAGCTCTTTCTTATTGCCTAAATCGAAGATGGCCGTAATTTTAAAAGACGACTTAGGTTCGAACTTCTCAATCTCACGTTCTCGTTCTACAACAAGTCTAACCGCCACTGACTGTACCCGACCGGCCGATAGACCTGTTTTAATTTTCTTCCAAAGTATGGGCGAAAGCTCGAAACCTACCAACCTGTCAAGCACTCTGCGGGCCTGTTGAGCATTCACTAAATCTATGTCAATACCTCTGGGGTTTTCAATCGCATTCTGAATGGCATTCTTGGTAATTTCTCTAAAAACGATCCTTCGTGTTCTGGCATCATCAAGGTCTAATGCTTCTTTAAGATGCCAGGATATGGCTTCCCCCTCGCGGTCATCGTCACTCGCCAGGTAAATGGTTTCTGCATCCTTGGTCAACTTCTTCAGCTCCTTTATTACTGCCTTTTTATCGGCGCTAATTTCATACGTAGGCTTGAAACCATTCTCTTTATCTATGGCCTTGTCGCCCTTAGGCAAATCCCGTACGTGACCATAGCTGGAGGTAACTTTATAATCCTTACCCAAGTATCCTTCTATAGTTTTCGCCTTAGCCGGTGACTCAACAATAACTAAATTTTTTGCCATTCGATATCGCTTCTAGTTCTGGAAAAATTCAAATATGATGAAAAAAATTAAAAACAAAATTATACCGCCTACATTACCGCTCAGATCAAATACCAGTGAACCGAACTATTTAGTAAATAAACTAGGATACAAACACACTTTAGAAATCTAAGTTCAAATCGCAAGTAAATCTGTGAGGATAAATGATAAATTTAGTATCGAAAGACCTGCCAATATGAAATATATCCTGTTATATTCTTTCTCCATTATTACGTTCATATGTCAGTCACAGGTGGGTATACATTTGACGTCTATTCCGGAACCTACACCCGATAGCGCTAATCTATTTCTGGCCGGAAGTATCAATGGATGGTCGCCAAATGACAGCAATTACCAGTTGGAGATAAAAGAAGGAGACTACTGGCTGAATATGTCCGGATCCGAGAAAATGGAATTCAAGATCACCTGCGGGTCATGGGAAAAAGTTGAAAGCAATAAGTATGTTGGTTAGTGAAAGAGAGAGTGAGCGTTACATGGCTGCAATAGCCCGGAAGATGCACTCATCATTTTTTGAATTAGGACATAATTCTGAGGAAATTGTTTTAAAAATAAATCCTGAAGGAGAGCATATAGAATCATTCTGGGGACAAGAATTTGAAGAAGCATTCAGGTGGTTATTTCCAGAGTCGCTTAACAGTGAACAATCAGTATTGTATTCGCTAAGCGGTAACTGGTTTCAACGCACCTTCAAACGAATTTAACTGTATTCTGAACTCTGTATCCAGTTCTGAGTCTTTAATGCCTTCGAGCTCTGTGAAGTTTTCATGGAATTTGGGAAGCGAGAAATGCAGGATACTGTTGCTGTTCATACGTTTGAATTTATTCACTGCGGTTTCCAATACTATTCTGGCCCCACCCCGTCCCGGTGAAGTGGATAACAGGAACATCGGTTTTTGATACCAAACATCCTTTTCTATTCTGGAGATCCAATCAAAGATGTTCTTAAATGCTGCAGTATAGCTTCCATTATGCTCTGCAAATGATATTATAATACCGTCAGCTTTTTTTAAGTGTTTCTTAAACTTTTTGGCCAGATCAGGTATACCGTAGCGCTTCTCTCTGTCAATGCTATAGATAGGCATTTCAAAATGGTTGAGGTCGAGTACATTGACAATACCATTTTTAATTTGGTTGGCGGCAAAGATGGCAAACCTGCGATTGATGGATTCATGACTACTACTCGCACCAAAAGCCACAATGTATTTTTCCATAATTAACTCAGCAATAATTGATTAATGCTGAGAGCATAACGCAAAAGGGATACAAAATGATACAGCTTCAATCCGAAGTTGGTGACTTGTAGCTGACAATCGTCAAATTCTACTTAATAAACCGAACCTTTTGAGCTAAAAACCATTAAATATGCTATACCAATAAAACCAACTCATTATGAAAAAGACCTTACTAATTGTACTTATGTCTACGGCCTGTTTGTTTATGGATGCCAATGCTCAGGAATTTCCAAAAATGGATGGCAGCCCAATGGATATAGCATATTACCCTTCTCGTGTTGCTTTCAGAGCCTTTGCTAAAACAGACGCTGAAAAAAATGCTAAACCTATCATTCGGGTGACCTATTCAAGACCTCAGGCCAAAGGCAGAAAAGTATTTACCGACCTTGAGAAGCCCGGTAATATCTGGAGAATGGGCGCCAACGAGTCTACTGAAGTTATGTTCTTCCAGGATGTAACCATTGATGGCAAAAAAGTAGCTGCCGGACGTTATACCATGTACGCACAATTGGGCGAAAATGACTGGACTATCCACTTTAGCAGCGATACGGATGGTTGGGGCCATTATGCTTACAAACCTGAAGAAAGTATGGTTGCCACTATCAAAGTAGAGAAGCAGAAGACGGAAAGTACAGTGGAGAATATGAGTATTATGTTCGAAGAAGCTGACCCGGGTGCGCACATGATCGTGGCCTGGGATGATACTATGGTTCGTGTGCCAATAGGATTGTAGTCGAAGATGCTCGAAAGGACTATTTAGGTCATTTAAAGCCCATGACGTCATACCGGAAAATTAAGCCTCAAATTACAGAAGGGCTTAATTTATCCGGTATCTCTCACTTCTTATACTTATCATTCAATCCAATCCCATTTAACATCATTGGGATGATCTTCTCCATACGCTTCTGTTTGGTGTCTTCGCGCTTCGCTTCAGCAATATATTCGGCAAATTCCCTTTTCTTTCCCAGTGTAAGAACTTTAAACCTTGATTATGCAATAGGATTTGACGGAGGGTTGAAAAGAGTTGTTTTCT
>CALBPF010000388.1 GCA_937899105.1 uncultured Flammeovirgaceae bacterium
TAAGTGAGTATTCCGGTCGTAACTGGTGGACAAGAATACCGGCCGGAGGATATGCTACTTTACCTGCAGGAGTGACTCAGGAAGGTAATTTTTTAGATGGGATTGTAGTATCAGCGCTTGATGCCGGTCTTCTGGCTCATGAATGTGGACATTATTTGGGCCTCCTGCACACGTTTGACGGGGGCTGTAAAAATGATGATTGCCAGCTAGATGGCGATATGGTATGCGATACGCATCCGGATAACAGCATTTTTGAGTCATGTGGGGATAACTCATGCACCACGGATACACTTTCAAATTTTAGCAGCAACATTTTTTTTGATGACGTACCTGATATGGGATCTAATTTCATGGACTATGGGAATGGCTCCTGTTCAAGTGATTTTAGTCAAGGCCAGGCAGAGCGAATGCACTTTCATCTGGAAAAATTCAGGAACCTTCTTTTTACCCAAAGTACTTCTACCATCACCCCCTGTCAGAAGCCTTGTGAATCGAATATGGAGATTAACATTCAACAGAGCATATTGAAACCCATACCTTCTGATACAGTGGTTTTTACAGCTGATGCAAGCGGTGTAGATAATTATGAGTGGTATGTTGAGCTTCTGGGTGATACATCACCCGATTACTCCATTGTGCTAGGTGCAGGTTACACTCCACGAACATCTACAATTAGTAATTCTTCCAGCTTACATTATACATTTGAAAAAGAGGGTAAATACAGAGTTTATCTTAAAGCATGGTCTTCTACCAATGCAGCATGTTTCACGTCTGACCAAACGATAGTTCGAGTTACGTGCGGGGTGGACGCCAGGTATTGGCCGGATAAAAGGTTTATAGCCTCTAAGCTTCCAGAGGAAAGGTTTATTGAGCCTGTTAACTTCTTTAATAGATCAACTGGGGCAGATTCTTACTTATGGACAGTCACCCATACGGATAACATTCCAAATCGACCTGACTTACCGGTTTTTAATTCTACTAACAAAGTATTAACTCACGTTTTCGAGGAGCCAGGTATATATTCCATTACCTTGGAAGCTTCTAGTGGAGCATGTACAGATGTGGCTAACACTTTTATGTTAGGTGTTGATGACCCCACAATCGATGGTATACCTGAACTGCGAGAAGTAAAATGCTATAATCAAGATAGCCTGTTGGTAGAACTGATGATGTTCAATGGAGGGTACGATACTATCAATATTGGCGCCCCCATTACATTCTACGATAGAAACCCTTTGACAGAAAATTCTGCCCGAATAATTGGTCGACATGAGCTTGATGAAGTAGTCTATGGATTTGATAGCGCCAAATTTAGTTTCATTATAGGGTCGGCACCTGATAGTTCAAACCTATATGCAGCTTTTAATGACGATAGTACAACACCATTGCCATTGAGCTTTCCGCGAGCCGATTTCAATGTTTTAAGCACAGATACGGAATATCCTCCAAGTGGATATGCAGAACTCAACTACCAGAATAACATAGATTCTATTCCATCGCAAGCTTTTGACCTGTCTCTTGATGATATATATGCATGCGAACAAGAATTTCTCAGTCTGCAGGTTGAAAATGGGATTGAAGTGGAATGGACGTCAGCTCATAAAGGACCACTAGGAGACGCTAACCCTATTTTATATGTCTAAGAAAGAAATGATACCATAAATGTAACATGTCTCACTGAGTTAGGCTGCGACTTTAATGATGAATTCGAAATTATTATCAGTGAGCCTATGGCAAAAATAGATACGAATTATCACTTAATTAACGAGGGAAGTAGTGTTCAACTTTTTGTGTCTGGTGGAGAAGTATATAATTGGATACCAACGTCAGGGCTTAATAATTCACAGATTTCTAATCCTTTTGCAACACCAGAATTCGCAACTACCTATACTGTTCAGGTAACAGACAGTATTGGCTGTACAGATACAGATACCGTAAGAATAGAACTAATTACACACGCATTTATACCTGATTTATTCACTCCCAATGGTGATAACCGAAATGATGTCCTTTTTATCTATGGACTGGAAGATGTGGAGGATATGGGGTTTACAATTTACAATAGGGTAGGGAGTACAGTTTATATGAATGACACACCAGCAGATCTCTCTGCGGAAGGCTGGGATGGAACTTGGCGCGGCCAGGAACAACCTTCAGGTACATACTTCTGGAAGGTTTCCGGTCGATATAGCAACGGACTCCCCGTTTTACTGAACGGGGAAGAATCAGGAGTTATCCATCTTGTTAGATAATGCGTCCAATATATTTTATTTCTCTTTTATTCATATTCTTGAGTCATTCATTGGCCGGACAATATTACCAGTATTCTCAGTTAAACTATGCCGAGCAACGGGTGAATCCTGCTTCTATATCACTGGATGATTATGCTCAGGCTAGTTTTGTCTATCGCACTCAGCAAAGCTTACCCGATGTTCAACTCAACAACTATTTACTTTCAGCCAAATACCCCTTTATTAAATCCAATGGAGGTGATAGATGGTCGGCCCTGGGGCTGATGTTGGAAGGTGATCAGTCAGGGCTAAATGGCTTGTTAGAGACCAATAACCTTGGGTTGTCTTATGCACTAAACTTTCCTACTGCAAAAAGGAATATGTTCAGTTTAGGTATTTCATTGAATTACTTTTCAAGAAGGGTTAATTCTTCAAACTTAACTACAGGTAATCAGTTTGTTTTGGGGATTGGTTTTGATCCGGGCATAGATTCGGGTGAATCACTGGAGAGCCTTAACACTAATTATTTGTCCTCAAACTTAGGGGTAATCTGGCAAGCCGTAGATCAGAATGAGGAAAGGAAAATGCATTTTGGGTTTTCGGCCTATGATTTTAATAGCCCGGATGAGAGTGTGGTGAACCAAGGAGAAAACCTGCCTGTCACTTTTGCCCTAGACGCTGGATATCGGGTTTATCGTAATAGTAATATTTCGATTTATTCTGAGGCGCTATACACGTTTACAAGATCTACCAGTTTGATTAATGCTGGATTTGTCACTAACTACGGGCTTGATAAATACGATTCACGTCTGGCTGGTCAATCAATACAAGCGCTTACTAAGTACCTTTCTAATCAGGGCATTTTAGTAGGTCTTCAGTGGCATAAAGAGGCTTTTTCTGTTGGAGTAAGTTATGATATACCTGTAAACAACAGAGTTGCCAATCAAGGTGCGTTTGAAATAGGGCTTTCCTTGGGTAAGCTGATGGAGACCAAATACAAAGTGAAAAGGAGAAGGTCGAAAAAGAGTAAGAACAAACGGATTAAAAACAAGCGGAAAAAGAAAAATAGGTCGAAAACAAAAAATGAGATAGCAACAACAAATAATGAGATAACTCAAAAAGAAGATTCACAGAATACTGAGAGCAAAAAAAAAGATATTTTATCCCCTGTTGATAGTACCAAACTGGCGTTAGGGAATAGAAATTACCAGATTAAATCAACCAACGATCAGACTGTAGAAGATAAAACAGATTCGGTTTCTACAAAGGCTCATATAGGAGACTTTCAGCACGCAGGCTTCAATGAACCCATGTATTTCAATTTTAATTTCGATCTTGATAAGTCTGTTCTCAAAGAAGAAGATACTCAAGTACTTGATGACTTGGTTGCACTACTAAAAAATGATAAATCCATAGTCGTGGTTATTGAAGGACATACGGATGATATCGGACCTTTAAAATACAATCAGAATTTATCGTTGAAAAGAGCAAAAGCCGTGGCTGATTACCTTTCTAAGAATGGTGTAGAAAGAAACAGAGTGGATCATTACGGTTATGGCGAAACCAAACCTCTTGTTGAAAACAAAGATGAAAAAAGTAGGAGAACTAATAGACGGGTCGAGTTTGTCTTGTATCAATTACCACGGGAATAGAAGAATATTTACAGTTACTTATGGATTATTGAATAACAATCCCGATCCAAATTCAGTTATCTTTGTGGTTTTAAAAGCTGAATTCTGTGGATACCCAAACACTCCAAACTCACCGCTACTGCAATAGCCTTACCAGCTATTCCAGACGCACAACCCGAGAAGTCTACATTGGTGATATTCCTTTGGGCGGAGATAATCCCATACGCGTGCAATCCATGACCACGGTGGATACGATGGATACCTTAGGCTCGGTAGAGCAGGTGTTGCGCATGATGGAATCAGGCTGTGAGTACGTTAGAATTACAGCTCCAAGTAAAAAAGAGGCTGAAAACCTGGGAGAGATCAAGAAGGAGCTTTTAAAACGAGGCTGCCAAGTACCGTTGATAGCGGATATTCACTTTACACCCAATGCCGCTGAGCTGGCAGCCAGGATCGTAGAGAAGGTTCGGGTCAACCCGGGTAACTATGCAGATAAAAAGAAATTTGAGGAAATAGAATATACTGACGAATCGTATAATGCAGAGTTAGAGCGGATCCGCGAGAAATTCACTCCCTTGGTCAAGATTTGCAAGGAGTATGGTACCGCTATGCGTATCGGTACAAATCACGGTTCTTTATCTGATCGAATTTTAAGTCGCTATGGCGATACCCCTCTGGGTATGGTAGAATCGGCCTTGGAATTCCTGCGTATTTGTGAGGATCTTAATTATTACGACATCGTGCTTTCCATGAAGGCGTCCAATACGCAAGTGATGGTGCAGGCGTATCGGATGCTGGTCAATAAACTGGATGAGGAAGGTTTGAAACCTTATCCACTTCATCTTGGCGTGACAGAGGCTGGGGATGGAGAAGATGGCCGAATAAAAAGCGCTGTTGGAATTGGAACGTTGTTGGAAGATGGCCTGGGAGATACTGTTAGGGTTTCACTTACCGAGGAGCCGGAATTTGAAGCCCCAGTGGCCAGAACTTTAGTAGACCGATACATCAACCGTGACGGGCATAAGGCGATTGAACCTATTGAGTATTCTCCGGTAAACCCTTTTGGGTACCAAAGAAGAAAGACAATTGAGGAGGCCAATTTTGGTAGTTCAAATGTGCCTCGCGTGATTGCTGACCTAAGCAGAGCGGAGATCAACGACTATAAAGATCTTAAGGCCATTGGTCACTTCTACTTACCCGAGCTAGACAAGTGGAAAATGAACGATCTAGGCGCGGATTACATCTACAGGGGGCAAAAACCTGTTGATTTTATGCTGCCGAATGGTTTGAAAGAGATCCTTGATTTTGATGTCTGGAAAGACAGTAAGACGGATACTAACAAGTTGCCTTTGCTTAGTGTGGGTGATTTCTTCAATGCTTCAGAACGCCATCAGGAAGTTAACTTTTTGAGTATTCGATTGAGCGATCTAAGTGATGAGTTAATTGAAAAACTCAAAGGAGAGCGCCGGTTTGTGCTGCTACTTTCAACGGATAATGAACATGCTATGCCTGAGCTTAGAAGAGCCTTTTTTAAGCTTTTCGAAAGGGGAATAGAGCTCCCTGTTATTATTCAAAGGGCATATCAGAATATTACCGATGACGAGCTCCAGATCTATTCCGCTACCGATATCGGTGGTCTGCTCATTGATGGTTTTGGAGATGGGGCTATGCTGTCTACAGAACATATAGCCAAAGGCAAATCGAAAGATGAACTTTTGGATGTTATCAAAAGGTACAATTCCACAGGCTTTGGCATTCTTCAGGCGGCTCGCACTCGCATGACCAAGACGGAATACATTTCATGTCCATCATGCGGACGCACCTTATTTGATCTTCAAGAGACCACAGCCATGATCAGGAAAAGGACCGATCATTTGAAGGGAGTGAAAATTGGTATCATGGGTTGTATAGTAAATGGTCCAGGAGAAATGGCGGATGCCGACTACGGTTATGTAGGCAGCGGTAAAGGAAAAATCACGTTATACAAAGGACAAGATGTTGTAAAAAGAGGAGTACCGTCTGAACATGCGGTTGATGAACTTATTGAGATCATTCGTGAGGATGGCAAATGGATAGAGCCAGAATTAGTATTGAGCCTTGAGTAATTAGTCCTGAGTTATAAAAATAGATCTTGTATTAGCTCAATATTTAATAACCTATATAATTATTAACTTAACAACGCAAACAGAAAAGAATGGAAAGAGAAGAAGCACGGAGTAGGGAAAAGAATACATTAAAAGACTATTTTTCGTTGGGTGAAGTATTTGGTTACTTCTTCAGAAAGAAAGATCCAAATCGCCCAAGTAATTTCAATATTCGATCAATGCATGTGATCAATAAGATCTCAATGCTTATGTTTTTGATAGGTGTCATTTACTTGATAGCAAAGAATCTATTTTGATTTACCTTTATTATCACTGATCAACCAGTGACCGATAAACCAATCATCTAAAAGTGGATATAGAATCCTTCCGAGAATATTGCATGGCTAAGCCGGGTGTTACTGAAGGCTTTCCTTTTGATAATCAGACCCTGGTTTTCAAAGTGATGGGTAAAATGTTTGCCTTGTGCGATGTCGATCTTTTCACCTTCATCAACCTGAAATGCGATCCTGAACGCGCGATTGAACTCAGAGAGCAATACGAAGGCATTAAGCCCGGCTACCATATGAATAAAGCGCTTTGGAATTCGGTCTATATGGATGGTACCGTTCCTGATAACCTCACTTTAGAACTAACCGACCATTCTTACAAATTAGTTGCGGCCAGTCTTTCGAAAAAGCTAAAAGAGGAATTGGCCAATAGCCATTAGTAATTGGTGATAATTAGCAATTTACCAGTCTTTAGTACCAAGTTCTACTTCCTAAGCTATATGCCCTAGGCCAAAAGGTTTACGTTTAAAGCTACAGGTTCAACCAGCACCAAGGGCAACTATTTACCCACATTATGTGTTGCGCCAAAGAAGATTCATTGTAACTTGTATTCCTCTTATTTATTAACAGAAATACAACATGAATCGACTGCTCATTGCCTGTCTCGCGCTCATACTTATAACTTGCGGCAAAAAGGAACCTTCCACTGAACCTATTGAAGTAGATCCCGCTTTTACTGGCTACATTTCGGCTTTTACCTCAGGTATTATTTCTAATGAAGGCACCATCAGGGTCAGCTTTCGTGAGGTAGTTTCAGGGGCCGTTACTGGTGAGGAATTGAATAAAGAAGTTTTTGAGGTCATCCCTGAAGTAAAAGGTAAGGCGCATTGGGTATCTGATCGTGCGGTTGAATTTACTCCGGACAATGTTTTACCCTCAGGAAAGCTATTTGAAGTGCAATTTAAAGTTGGCGAGTTAATTGAGGTTCCTGAAAAGCTAGAATTACTAACCTTTCAATTCCAGACCAGGCAGCAGTATCTCAATGTCAGCTTCGAAGGCCTGGAGGCCTATGATAAGTCCGACCTGAGCTGGCAAAGATTAAAGGGACAAGTCACCACGGCAGATTTTGCCTTTGATGAAGCGGTTGAGAAGTCTATCCAGGCAAATCAGGCAGGTAAGAAAGTAAATCTTAAATGGGAGCATGCCGGAAATGGACGTAATCATACATTCACCATCGATAGTATCTCACGTGGGAAAAGTGCGAGCCAGGTGATTTTGGAGTGGAATGGCGAACCAATTGGCGCTGACATTGGAAGTGCAGAGATCATAGATATACCACCTCTTGGTGACTTTAGAGTCATGGACATGCGAGTTACTCAGCAGCCGGACCAGTTCATCACTTTGTTTTTTTCTGATCCATTGGACGACCAGCAGAATCTTGAAGGCCTCGTCTATTTAAAGTCCGGTACCTCTTTAAGATTAGTAGCCGAAGACTATAGCATTAAAGCATACCCAACCACGCGACTGACTTCACAAACTGAAATTAATGTTACTACAGGTGTTCGAAATTCAGCAGGTTATCAACTGAAAGAAAATTTTACTCGAACAGTTAAGTTCTCAAGCCAAAAACCTGATGTAGAGTTGATCGGAGATGGAGTTATCTTGCCTGGCACAGATGGTCTGATCTTTCCTTTTAAGGCAGTAAATCTTAATGCTGTAAATGTAAAGGTGGTTAAGATATTTGAGGATAACGTTGCTCAATTCTTGCAAACCAATCAGTTGGACGGCCAATACCAACTAAAACGTGTGGGAAGGTTAGTATATAAGAATGAAGTACAGCTTGAGACGTTAGGAACTGTCGATTTTGGTACCTGGAATACCTTTGCCCTTGATCTTTCCAATCTTATTAGTGTTAGTCCCGGATCTATTTACCGTGTTAGCCTGAGTTTTGAGCAAAAGCACTCGCTTTATCCATGTGAAGAAAGTATTTCGTCCGAAGACGAGATCGGTTTTCAATTGGAAGACCCTGAAATGGCGGCTTATGACCAGCCGGATGGGGATTACTACTATTATGATGACTATGATTACTACTACTATGATGATGGGTACAATTGGAATGAGCGTGAAAACCCCTGCAAGCCTTCCTATTACATGCGGAATCAGCATGTGGTTACCAGAAATGTGCTGGCGTCCGACTTGGGGATCGTAGCTAAGTCTGGGAAAAACAAAGAACTTTTTATAGCAGTTACTGACTTGAAAACCACTGAAAGTTTGAAAGGTGTATCGCTGGAAGTATTGAACTATCAAAACCAGGTAATTGGAACAAGCATAACGGACGAAAACGGTATGGCTACGATTACCACTGAGAATAAACCTTTTCTTTTAGTGGCTCGCCAGGGCACCCAAACGGGGTATCTGCGTCTTGATGATGGCTCATCGTTATCACTAAGTATGTTTGACGTCAACGGTAGTGAGGTGAAGCAGGGACTCAAGGGCTTTTTATACGGAGAACGTGGGGTTTGGCGGCCTGGTGATTCGCTTTATGTATCCTTTATGATGGAGGACAAGATGAATCTCGTACCTGATGATCATCCTATAGTTTTTGAATTGTTCACTCCTCAAAACCAACTCTTTGAGCGCAAGGTGAAGACAAGTTCTGTCAAAGGACTATATGATTTTCGTACAGCCACCAAACAGGAATCACCCACAGGTAACTGGCTGGCCAAAGTAAAGGTAGGTGGAGCCTCGTTCACCAAAACGATAAAAATAGAAACGGTCAAGCCAAACCGACTTAAGATTAACATTGATTTTGATGACGAGGTGCTCAAAACGGGTCAACCTTCCAACGGAGAGCTGGAAGTAAAGTGGTTGCATGGCGCTATTGCTAAGAACCTCAAAGCCGATGTAGAAGTAACGCTTAAAGAGGGGAGTGCGCCATTTGAAGAATATAAGGACTACATTTTTAATGATCCTACGCAGAACTTTCAGTCCCAGACGGATTTCATATTTGACGGCTCGGTTAATGATCAGGGAAAGGCTACCGTCACGGCCAGGTTTAATGTTAAGGACAATGCCCCGGGTATGCTAGAAGCTAATTTTAAGATCCGGGCTTTTGAGCAGGGAGGTGATTTTAGCGTTGATCGATTCAGTATGCCCTATTCTCCCTACCCATCGTATGTAGGTCTTAAAATGCCAAAAGGCAAAGGTTGGGGGAAAGCGCTTTATTCCAACGAACCTAATTTATTACCTATCGTCACGGTGGATCAGGACGGTAAACCCGTAAGTAGAGATCGCTTGAAAATAGAAGTTTACGAAATTGGCTGGCGATGGTGGTGGCAACGTAACGGCCGTGAAGATCTTGCGAATTACATCAGGAGCAGAAGCAGCACACTGATGAAAACGGATTACATCAATACGGGCGGTAATGGAAAGGCCACGTATGAGCTCAACTTCAATAGGAATACCTGGGGAAGAAAGCTGATTTTAATTACAGATCCCGTATCTGGCCACAGCACAGGTGAGATATTCTACACCACGTATCGCGGATGGTGGAGTTCAGGACAGGATGGTCCAGGAGGTGCGGAAATGCTTACTTTTCAAACAGACAAGGAAAAATATGGTATTGGCGAAAATGTGCAAATCACTTTACCTTCTAAAGAGGAGGGTAGAGCCTTGGTAAGTATTGAATCGGGGTCAGGTATCGTAGATGCTTTCTGGGTAGAGTCGAATGAGCAGAATCAAGGGATTTTCACATTTGAGACGATTCCTGAGATGAGTCCAAATGTCTATGTGCACGTTAGCTACATTCAGCCGCATCAGATTACTTCCAACGATTTGCCTATCCGGATGTACGGAGTACAATCTATTGGTGTAGAGGATCCGAGCACTCACCTGAATCCAGTGATAAAGATGCCAGATGTGCTGGAGCCGGAGAAGAACTTTACCGTTCAGGTTTCGGAGCAAAATGGTAAGGGAATGGCCTATACCGTGGCCATTGTAGATGAAGGCTTGTTGGACCTGACTCGTTTCAAAACTCCTAATCCTTGGAATTACTTCTTTTCGAGAGAAGCCCTGGGTGTTAAAACCTGGGACATGTATAAATACGTGCTTGGCGCCATGTCTGGAGAAATGTCCGGATTGCTGGCCCTGGGAGGTGATGAAGAAGCCGCTGCTGGTGATGGCGCAAAAAAAACTAATCGGTTTAAACCTGTGGTGCAATATGCAGGTCCGTTTTACCTGGAACCCGGGGACAAAGCTAAGCATACGTTCACCATGCCGAATTACGTAGGTTCCGTCAGGGCCATGGTTGTGGCCGGTGGGGGAGAAGCTTATGGAAAAACAGAAAAGGCAGTTCCTGTTAAGAAACCACTAATGGTCTTGACCACCTTGCCTCGGGTGATAGGACCGGGAGAGACGGTGAGAGTTCCCGTCACAGTTTTTGCTATGGATAAGAAGATCAGAAACGTGAGGGCGGAGATCCAGGCGAATGAGCTTTTTGATGTTCAGGGGGATGATACTCAAAATATGCGATTTACTGAAGAAGGAGATCAGGTCGTTTATTTTGAGCTAAAAGCTAAAGAGCAAATAGGTGTAGGGCAGGTGGAAGTGGTAGTGTCCGGACATGGTGAACGTGCAAGTAGTGAGGTAGAAATGGATGTCCGTTTGGCTAACCCTCCGTTAACTAAATTTGAGGAAGCAGCCATTGAACCGGGACAGACGTGGTCAGGAAGTTATGCACGTTTAGGTGTAATTGGAACCAACAAAGCGACCCTGGAAGTCTCCAGTTTACCTCCGTTGAACCTTGAAGACAGAATTGATTATTTAATCCGCTACCCTCATGGCTGTATAGAGCAGACTACATCAGCCGCTTTCCCGCAACTGCATTTGGACAAGGTATTGGACCTAAGTCAGGATCGAAAAATAGAAATTGAGGATAACATCAGAAAAGCCATCGAGAAGATCCGGGATTTTCAGCTTGCAGATGGCGGACTAAGCTATTGGCCGGACTATTACAGCAACTATAACGCCTGGGGCACAAATTATGCCGGTCATTTTATGCTTGAAGCCGAGGCGGAGGGGTATACATTACCTGTAGGCTTCAAAAAGAACTGGATCAGGTTCCAGACATCGGCGGCAAACAGTTGGTCAAATGACCGCAACGATTATTGATGGTGGTACAGAAGTAATCAATTGACCCAGGCCTACCGATTATATACACTGGCTCTGGCAGGAAGCCCGGCCCTGGGCGCTATGAACCGAATGAAGGCGATCTCTAATCTTACCACTCCAGCTAAATGGAGATTAGCCGCTGCCTACCATCTGGCGGGCAGAACAAATATTGCGAAGCAACTTATTGCCGATACGCGCTGGAGGGCGGAAGTGTATCGGGAGTTAGGTTACACTTACGGCAGTTCCACCCGCGATCACGCCATGGTCCTGGAAACGCTTGTGCTCATGGGTGACAAGCTAAGAGCGAAAACCATTTTAGACGAGCTAGTGAAGGATATGGGTTCTTATCGATGGTATAGCACTCAAACCGTAGCGTATTCACTTCTGGCTGTAGCCAAATTTATGGGAGATTCGGATGATGAGCCATTTTCGTATCGCTATGCCATTAATGGGGAAGGCGCCAAAAACATAGATCCTGATAAGCCGATAGTACAGCATGAACTTACGTTTGCGGGAGATAATAAGGTGGAGATCACCAATAATAGTGGTCAAACCGTGTTCGCCAGGATCACGAACACAGGAGTGCCATTAACGAGCGATCAGGTAGACCAGGAGAATGACCTGCGCATGACCTTGAAGTACCTGGCCATGAATGGTAACCCTTTGAATGTATCAAGGCTTGAGCAAGGTATGGACTTTATGGCAGAAGTTACAGTACGTCATCCGGGTACAAGATACAGGTATGAGGAAATGGCACTAACACAGATCTTTCCGTCAGGCTGGGAGATCCGCAACTTACGCATGGACTTGAATACGGCTATAAGCGTAGGAGACGAGCCCGAGTATCAAGATATTCGCGATGATCGGGTCTTAACGTATTTTGATCTGGGTTCCGGAAAGAGTAAGACGTTTAGGGTGGTCCTAAACGCAGCTTACCTCGGAAGGTATTACTTGCCTTCGGTGCATTGCGGAGCTATGTATGATGATGACATCAGTGCGTATAAAGCAGGTCAGTGGGTGGAAGTTGTGGCTGGTGGGGAGTAAATAATTTTAGAACCGTCATCCATATTTAGACCGTCATTCCTG
>CALBPF010000389.1 GCA_937899105.1 uncultured Flammeovirgaceae bacterium
CTAAACGATCTTCTCTCAACTCAAGATCCCAACAGATATGAGCTTTCTTAAAGCAGAATGGAGAAAACTAGCAATTGCTAACTACGCTATCGATCCAAAATCATTGGTTAAGTATCTACCACCTAAAACGGAGTTAGACTTTTGGAATGGAACCTGTTACGTAAGCCTTGTTGGATTTATGTTTCTGAACACCAAATTGCGCGGATTGCCTATTCCTTTTCATCGCAACTTTGAAGAAGTCAATTTGAGGTTTTATGTTAGGTATAACGACAATGGTGAATGGAAAAGAGGTGTTGTCTTCATCAAGGAGATTGTTCCAAGACCCGCTCTAACCCTTGTTGCTAACTTCATTTATAACGAGCATTATCAAACCATGAAAATGGATCATTTGTGGTCGGAAAGTGAAAGCGATAGGATCGTAAAGTACAGTTGGTTTTTGAATGAAGTGGAAAACTCATTTGCAGTAAGGTCTTCTCTGACACCTTCTAAAATTGAAGTAGGATCTGAAGCAGAATTCATTACGGAGCACTACTGGGGCTATACTAAGGCAAATGAAAATTCATCATTCGAATATGAGGTTGCACATCCGCGATGGGATTGCTACGATGTGTTGGACAAACAAATTAATGTTGACTTTGAATTGATCTATGGAGACGATTTTTCAGAACTTTCTAATCAAGAACCATTATCTGTTATGCTGGCGGAAGGCTCGGAAATTTCAGTTGAAAATAAGAGAAAAATCTAGTCTAATTCACCTGGGCCCTTATTAATAGAACTTAATTCCTGTTGAACCACATCACAATAATTCCCTACTTTTAAAGTTCTACATTAAAAGTGCTATGCGATATTTTATTTTGATTTTTCTCTGCCTTTGTTGCATGATAGGGTTTGGTCAGAAAAAGAAAAAGACCAAGAGCATAGAAGGCAGGAGTAACTCCTTTGAGCCCTATGCTCCGGCAGAGGAAAAGGCCGAGAAGCGGACGATCAAAAAGGCCGAGAAGCGGACGATCAAAAAGGCCAAGAAGAGATCTTTTAATGCCGCTTACAATAAAAACCTAAATCAAAAGGTGGACGACTTTGAAGCCAGAATGAAGGCCAATGCCAAGGAAGACCGGAAACTCGTACGTAAAATGAGAAAACCACAATACTCAGACCCTTCTTATTTCGGGCATAAGCGTAAGCCCAAAAAACGCCCCGTAGGGAAGAGGAAGCTCTGTAAAGAGTGTAATATCGTACACTAATCTGATCAATTGGATTGATCAAAACCGCTTGATACGCTACCTTAAGGGTATGCAAAATATCAATCGGTTCATTGAACATACCAACTTAAAGCCCACTTTAACGGGAAGGGATGTTGATCAGTTAATTAGAGAAGCAAAGCAACATCAACTATTAGGTATTTGTGTTCCTCCATTTTGGGTAAAACGGGCCAAACGGGAAATTGGTGATGCAGAAACCCAGCTCGTGACAGTTATTGGCTTCCCTCTTGGTTACAACATGACTGAAACCAAAATTGAGGAAATGAAACTGGCTATTCGTGACGGTGCCGATGAGCTAGACCTTGTGATCAATTCCTCGGCATTTAAGGAGGGCATGAACTGGCCTAAGATTGAGATCGCAAAATGCAGTAAGCTGGCGCATGACGAATATAAAATACTCAAGGTAATCATAGAGACGGCTTATCTGAATGACGATGAGATAAAGGGTCTTTGTAGAATATGTGCAGACGCGGGGGTAGATTATGTTAAAACTTCCACTGGGTTTGCCCCAGAAGGAGCTAAGGTAGAGCATATTCAACTTATGCGTTCTGAGCTTCCTTCTAATGTCGGCATAAAAGCTTCCGGAGGTATCAAAACGTTTGATCAGGCAGTTGCATTAATTAATGATGGAGCCGATAGAATAGGAACTTCGACCGGTATTGACATCGCTAACGGTTCTAAATGAAGCATTATAATATCACAGTAAGCGGTAAAGTACAGGGGGTGTTCTATCGTGCCAGTACCAAAACCAAGGCTGTAGAGTTAGGGTTGAAGGGATTTGTGAAAAATCAATCTGATGACTCCGTTTATATTGAAGCAGAGGGGAATGAAGAGGATTTGGAGGTGTTGCTAAACTGGTGCAACCAGGGACCACCGAATGCAATCGTTAATGAGGTTAAGTTTGAAGAAACTGAAATGATAGGTTTTAGGAAGTTTGAGGTTAAGTATTTCTGAGAACAGTCGTCTGACCACTTCAAGTGGTCTGACGACTTAATAAGCCATAAGACAAAATAAATCCTTTGGAACACTACACCACACTCGCTGAATATTGCCAAGCTATAAACATCACACCGCCCAAGTGGAACGACTTTGACATTCGCAGTTTTGAGGATAACATGAAAACTGTGAAACATCAGATGCCACCGTTCAAGCATGAGTTTTATGCTATTGCTTTGAAACTAAATGGATCTGGGCAGGCTACCACGGGGAATTATTCTACGAAAGATTTAAAGGCAACCGTATTTTTTAACTCGCCTTATCAAATTATTCATTGGGACATCGCTCCTGATTGGGAAGGCTATTACATCATTTTTTCGGAAGATTTCTATAGAGAGTTGAGTGAGAAACGACTTGCTGAGATGTTCCCTTTTTTGCTGGTGGATAACACTATACCCTTGGAACTTAAAGATGACCAAGCCGGTACTTTTCTGAGTACATTTAATGAGATGATGTTTGAGTTCGATTTGAATCAAAGCAGCAGCAAGGCAGTCATCCGTCATTACACCCACGTCCTTTTACATCGAGTATCCAGGCTCTTAGAGAATTCAATCAAAGATCAAAAGTTGACTCAACAGCATAGGGATAATGACTTGGAACTTGTCAGCCGTTTCAAAACTTTAATCGAGATCAGCTTTTATCCTGATCAGTCGTTTGATGCGGGAGAACCACATCAAGTGCAATTCTATGCGGATAAATTGAATGTACATCCTAATCACCTAAACGCCATTGTCAAACGTATTACGGACACACCTGCATCGGCTCATATACATAAGCATGTGCTGGCCCTTGCCAAATCAAAACTTCAGAATACCACTAAATCGGTAAAGGAAATAGCCTTCGAATTATATTATGGTTACCCAAACCATTTTGCGAATTTCTTCAAGAAACAGACGGGAAATACGCCCATAGATTTCCGTAAAGCCTCTACTGATCCTATTTGGGAGGATTGCTTTGAAATCCGTACTCTACTCTTTGAATTGCGTAGCCCCTACTCATTCATGCCTTCCGAGATTTGAACCATGTTCAATGAAAACGAAATATCATGAAAACAATATTCATAACATCGGTACTGGCTTTGGGGCTTCTGGCTTGCGCTGAGAGATCAAAACAAAACAACACAGAAATGGAAGTTACTACAGAAACAATAGCTGAGCGTTCTGCTACAGCAAAGACTGAGATAATTAGTCTTATGGAAACTTTATTTAATGAAACAGATAATCGCAATTGGGAGTCTGTCAAACGGACTATGGCGGACTCTGTCTATGTTGACTATACCGCTCTTGGAGGGGATGCAGGTTCCAAGACACCTGATGAAATTGTATCAGGCTGGCAAGCATTGCTACCAGGTTTTGATCGTACCGTTCATCAACCACATAACTTCTCGGTTTGGGTGGCTGGGGAGCGTGCTTCGGCAACTTTAGATGCTATTGCTACACATTACATTCATGGCGCAAAGGATGGCAGTCAATGGACGGTGTTTGTAGGGTACGATACTGAATATGTCAAAGAAAATGAAGAATGGAAACTGGCTTGCATTGATCTGAGCCTCTATGATCAAAGTGGAAATACAGAGCTGCCTTTACAAGCTATCGAGATCGTAAAGTATGATGGAATAAGTGCTTTATCCAATGATACGGAGGCCTCGGAGGTTGTTGATCGCTTTTTTAAGGCGCTTGAAGACAGAAATTTAGAAAATGTTCTGGCTACAATGAGCGAAAGTGTGATTCAACATATGCCTTTTGCACCATCAAACTTCCCCAAGCAGTTGACTGGTATCGATGAGATGAGAAAGCAATATACGGGGGTAATGGATTATCAGCAATCATATGATCGAGAGTACTTTGCCACAGCAGATCCGGGAACAGTGTTAGTGAAGTATTCAGGAACAATCACAACTGGTGAAGGTAAGCCCTACAACAACTCATATGTTGGCGTCTTCACAGTTGAAAATGAAAAGATCGTTGATTTTACAGAATTTTTCAATCCAAACATCCTGCTTAATGGATGGCCGGGCTTGCAACCTGAGACTTATTCCGTACATGCCGCGGGTGCCAGAACAGATTCCGGAGTTACCATGGAAGATGTCGTCTTTATTAGTAACGGGATCAACCTTGAGGGGCACCTTTTCCTTCCCATTGATTTTGATAAAGACGCTCAATATCCAGCTGTGATTGTGACCGGAAGCTGGACCAGTGTTAAGGAACAAATGCCCGATGAGTACGCCAGTTTAATAGCTCAAGAGGGCTTTATGGCGCTTACCTTTGATTTTACCGGTTTCGGAACGAGTGAAGGCCAACCCCGTCAGGTTGAGGACTACAACCTTAAAATAGCGGACATACGAGCAGCAGTAGATTTTCTCAGCGCGCACCCAGCCGTAAACACAAATCAGCTTTCGGGGTTAGGCGTTTGCGCCAGTTCAGGTTACATGGCTCACGCCACGGCTCAGGATGAAAGGATCAGGAACTTAGTATTAGTAGCTCCCTGGCTACACAATGCAGAAATAGCGAAGTCCATTTATGATTTTCGCCCCGGAGGAACGGATGGACTCCTTGAGTCGGCAAGAAAAGCGAAAAAAGAATATGCTGAAACCGGGAAAATGAAGTATGTGCTGGCTGCCAGCGAGTTGGATCCGCTCAGCGCCATGTATGTACCAAAGAACATTTTTGACTACTATCTAAACCCGGCAAAAGCAGCAGGAGCTGTATATGATAATCGCTTTGCCGTAAGCAGCTGGGAGCCGTGGTTAACTTTCGATGGAATATCTGTGGCCAGTACAATCAAACAGCCTGTTTACATTGTTCATAGTGAAAGCGGAGCTGTACCTCAAGGGGCAAGGCAATTCTATGCATTGCTAGAAGGAGAAAAAGAAATTGCATGGTTAAATGAGTTTAATCAACAGCAACTTTACTTCGAAGAGGCAGCTTTAAATGCAGCAATAGGAAATGTGGTTGATTATTTGAAGGAATAAGTAAAATACTGGCGTCCGAGAAAAAAGGTGCGAAAGAGTTATTTGATCATTATGTAGATGCAGGCGGTAACTTCGTGGACACTGTCGATCTCTACACGAATGGAACAAGCGAAACGTGGCTCGGAGAATTTGTTAAAGACCGAGCGTTGCGAGATAAGATCGTTATTGCTGCCAAATTTCAGCTATAATGGAGAGCCTCGAAATCCAAATGCAAGTAGAAACGGGCGAAAACACATTCTTAATGCGGTAGAGGGCTCTTTGAAAAGGATGAATACAGATTACATTGACTTGTATTTCCTGCACACTTGGGATACATTGACCCGACCCGAGGAGGTGATGCGCACGTTGGATGATCTGGTCCAACAAGGTAAAATAAGACACATAGGTCTGTCAGACGTGCTGGCATGGTACGCCTCCAGGGCTCAAACCATAGCAGAGTGGAGGGGATATGAGCCCATTTCTGCCTTGCAGATGGAATACTCTTTAACGGAACGAAACATCGAGAATGAATACATTTACCTTGGACAACAGACAGGCATGGGAGAAATGGTATGGAGTCCACTAGCCAGCGAGTTGTTATCTGGTAAATACAAGCCTTCTGAAAGTGAGGTAAAGGGAGAAGGTCGATTGGCCTCTTTGGCTGACTCCGGTAATCCTGCCTTTGACAAATTCACCGACAAGAACTGGGAAATTGTAAAAGCGCTTGAAGAAGTAAGTAAAGAAGTGGATCAGCCGATGGC
>CALBPF010000390.1 GCA_937899105.1 uncultured Flammeovirgaceae bacterium
CCTTTAACTCATCAATTTCAGGTACATGTTTCAAAGTATTAAACAATAGATTTGTATTATAGTAAGAGCCTCCATCATTCACAGCATCCACTCTGTAGTAGTAAGGTATGTTAGTTACAAGAGTTGGGTCTGTGTAATCAAGAATAGAGCCAGAGCCTGCTACCCCCTGAAGGGTGTCAATTAACACGAAATTATCGTCGGTGTTTATAGATCTCCAAATTTCGAAATGGTCTTCATTAGTACTAGTATCTCCAAAGCTTAGATCTACAAAATCAAAACCAACATCAGCAACAGTAAGATTACTTACTGCAGACGGAGGAGAAGGTAAGGCAAGAGTAGTAGCCTGATTTGCCGGATTTGTTGAAGCTATTATTTCCTCAATTTGGGCATCGTTAATAGCTATCTGAAATACTTTAAAATCATCAATAAGCCCTGAGAACCCGTTTGAAACAACATCAAAGGCATTAGAACCATTTGTTCTTCCTAATCCGGCAGCATTACCATGGCCATTGACGGTAGAATAGGTTAGATCACCTCGTTCATCTTGCAGTACACCATCAAGGTATAATTTAAGGCTGCCATTGTCGAAAATAGCTGCTACATGATGCCATGTGTCCAAGCTGTAGCTACTCTCAATTGAGAATTTAGCATGACCATTTTGACTCATTAATTGAACCTCTTGAGAGGGTAGAAGTCTTACACCTATACCGTTGGTTGATCCACCCTCGTCCAACAGATCTTCAGTTCCGTTGATTGATGGGTTCTTGAACCAAAATGCAAAGGATCGCTGATTAAATGCATCGTGTATAAACTGGTTTCCCTGATCTAGGTCTACATGAGTGCTTCCATTAAACAAAATTGATGAAGCACCTTGTTTACTGTCATTGGAGAACTGTAAGTTACCACTAACTGGATTTGAAGTCCCAAAATCAGATACGTCTACTACACTTTCTTCAAAAACTAAATTTAATCTTTCGTCAATAAGGTCTTCATTTATTACATCAGATTCTGTGTAATTCCCTAAAGCTATCACCTTATAACTGTACGTAGTTGAAGCCTCAAGCCCTGAATCTGAGAAGTCTGAACTATTTGCAGGAAGTAGGGCCACAGACTCGTATTCCCCTCCCTCTGTAGATCTAAAAACCTGAAAGTTAATTTCATTGTCTGACGTATCATTCCAGGTCAAATCAATAACCTTATGTGATACAGCTGTGGCTGTAACATCTTCAGGAGTATTAATGATTTCATCAGGAATGGTTACTGCATCTTCAGGAGACATTAAAGAAGCTATGTCGGTTGTAGTAACTGCGTAATCGAATATATAAATATCATCTATTAAGCCATTAAAATCGTTGCTTACTAAATCGAATGCATTACTTCCGTTGGTTGCTCCTAAGCCTGCTCCATCACTATGTGGTGATACCTGGTTAAAAGGTGCATTTAATTGATTTACCAGGATGCCATTTATAAATAGGCTTAATAAACCATTATCAAATGTTGCAGTTACATGAGTCCATTCACCAATCACAATGCCATTTGATATAGTACGGATAGTGTTATTATCCTGAGCAGCTACTTCCAGTGAGCTTCCATTAAGCCTGATTCCAAAGCCATTTGTTGCACCACCCTCATCGAAGATATCTTGAATACCATTTGTTGTGATAGGCTTCATCCAAAAGCCCACTGACCTTTCAGTGAATTCATCATGAATAAACTGATTTGAAACATCCAGGTCCACATAGTCGCCATTTCCGTCAAAAGCTATACTATGGGTTCCTTCTTTTTTATCGGCATCGTTAAAGCTTGCTCCACCTCGTAATGAAGATGATGATTGGGCCGACCCTATATCATTAAGATCATTGTTGAAGCGGTAATTGCTTATAGCGCTAGTGCTAAGACTTGTAACACCAACCACCCGGTTGCTACTAGCCGATTCATTTCCAGTTATATCCCTGGCTTTTACAGTGAATTTATAAATCTGATTAGGCTGGAGGCCATAAATTGTAGCAGATGGGCTGCTGACCGTGAGTGACTTAATTCCATTTCTGTAAACATCATACCTGTAAACACCTACATCATCCGTAGAGGCAGACCAAGTTAATGAAGCTTCAGTAGATGCAATAGATGTAAGCGTTAGATTTGCAGGTGCACTTGGGGCGTTTACATCGACCAAGGTTTTTACTTCAATAGGATTAGAATTTGCAGTAGCTCCTTCCTCGTTAATTGGTCTTATTTTATAGAAATAGTCAGTATTCGGTATCAAATCAATGTCATCAAACTCGATTTCATTGTTACCGGCAACAGTTATTAACTGATAAGGTCCGTCACTAGACGTAGCTCTGAATATTTCATATCCAATAGCCGGAAAGGGATCGCTTAGATTTACGGACCATAGCAGTTTAATTACATTTTGAGACAGAGCAAACCCATTAAATTCAAGAGGTTCCAAGGGGCTATTTGCTCCGTTGGCGTCAATAACATTAAACGCATTAGAAAAATTACTTGAACACCCAAACTGCTCTGTTACCGAGGCTACATATTCTCCAGGAGTGGTAGCAGAGTAAAGTCTAGAATTACCCACAACTTGATTAGTAGATGCATTTCTCCATTCATAAGAATTAAATCCTTGAGGTAGCTCCAGGGGCACGGAGTTAGAACCATCTAGAGATGGAATAGCTCTACTCGCTAGCCCAACAATGGCAATATCCGGTGTTACTGTTGGTGATTTTAACTGAACTTCTACAGGAATTGGAGACCAATCGCTCCATAAGCTACCCCGTCTTATCCGTACGTCATAAGTACCTAGTTCGGTGACTACAATCTCATTCGAGTTTTCCCCTGTGAGAATGGTGCTATCCTTTCTCCATTCATATCCATCGAAACCGGCGGTAACTCCTAATCTTAAGTTTACCGGATCACCAGAGCAGGGCTCTTCCTTCGTCAAAAATTCATATACCGTCTTTTTATTGTCATCAAATACTTGTACATATTCGCCAGAAAGTACATGCGGATTAGCCTTATGAGCGCGCTCTATAAACGGGAAGAAATCGCTTTCAGCATATCCATTGTTAAAAATGCCATGACCAGCACCCTTATAAAATGAATACCGAACAAAGCCGTTATTATTTATAATAGCAGAAATCAATGCTTCAGTTGACAGTGGAGTAGGCCCCTTATCAAGTTCACCTTGAAACACCCAAATAGGTATGTGCTTATATTCGCTTATGTAATCGTAAGCGAGATTTTTAATGCCTGCCATTGGAAGAGAAGCAGCATAGGTTTTAGGACTTCGAGATATAAACTCCCATGTTCCTTGAGATCCACCAGACCGTCCATTTAAAGAAACACGATCTATATTGATGGAGACATCTTGTACTGCCTTTTCAATAAAAAGATCAATGGTTTGAATATGATTTTGGTTAAACCACCCACCTACTGATTGCGGAGAAAGGACAAAACCATCGAATTTATTTTGATTTATACCATCTTCATAGGCTTTTGCACCTGAGTTATTTAGGTGTCTGTCATTCATGTAGATGGTTCCATTTTGGAAGCCAAGACCGTGTAAAATTACCACTAAAGGGTAATCTTTATTTGGATCATAGTTATTTGGAAATCTTAGTCGAAAAGCCATACCATTTAGATAGTAAGCCTTCCACTTGTCTGAATTCCAACTAACACTAGCTGTTCTTACCCATTTAGCAATTGTACCACCGGGAGGAGTCGCCGGTGGATTATTTTCATCATACTCAACGATCGGATCATTATAGTCAATGACCTGAGAATAACTAATAGAAACAAAACTGATGCATAGAACGAGGAGTAGAAATACCCTTTTCATGATAAGTTTAATTAAAGCCAAAAATATAACCAACTAACAAGTTAACTACACTTGTAAGATTTTAACTGTAAAAGTAGTATTTATGAAGATATCATGCAACAATTAACTATATAAAAAAACCGGTCTAATCAGGCTAAAAGGGATTTTTCGACAAAAATGAACTTTTATCTATTTTGTTAAAGATGCTGATATATTGATGTAAGGTTATTTGAGTTGCGCAGGTTGGAATATATAGATTCAATACTTTTTATCATACTGTCTAACGAATAGAGCTTTTTCACTTTTGTGTAGGCGAGCTCTCCCATTGTAGTTCGGGTCTTTTCATCGTTAGCCAGTTGTATTATAGCTTCACTCAACGCCGTCACATTTTGCTTGGGTACCAGATGTCCAATGCCGCCGGAAAGGACTTCAATATTCCCATCCACTTTACTGGCGATGCAACACTTCTTCATCGCCATCGCTTCTAAAAGCCCTATTGGTAAACCTTCCCATAACGAAGGTAAACAGTAGATATCGATAGCTTTTAGTATTTCCGGAATATTTCTTCTGAAGGGTTCTAACCTCACGAAATTATTTAAAGAGTTACTTTCTATGTAACTCTCAACTTCTGATTTCATATCACCCTCGCCAACAAGAAGCAATCTAAGAGATCCGTTGTAAGTCAGGCTTTTTTTAAATGCTTTCAATAGCGTTATAGGGTCTTTTTGGTAGCAGATACGGGCGATTAAACCAATCCATATCTCGTTACGGGAGCGATCTAAATTAAAATCTGATTTTAAACCATAGTTAAACTTATCCAATGAAATTCCATTCGGCACAACCTTAGCGCTAAGTTGATGTATATTTTTTTTGCCGTAGTCCAAATTGCTTTCACCAACACAAATATTCTCATGGGTTTGAGAAGTAATCCATTTTTCAGCAGCAATTCTCGCCTTACGTATAGGCCATTTTTGATTTTCATTGAAAGACCAACCGTGAACGGTGTAGATTAAAGGCAGATTTTTGTTTTTCGCAGGCATCACCAAATTTGAAGCTGCACGTGTTCCATGAGCATGAACTATTTCTATATTTTCTTTTCTCAGTAGTTTTTTCACCTTCCTGAGCGTTCTGAAATCAAACGGATACTTGGAATTTATAATATGAACCTGGACATTTTGATCTATTAGCTTCCTCACCATATCTCCATCTGTGAAAGAGAGTACTATAGGTTCAAATAGGTTTTTATTAAGGTTCAGGCTTAAATCATAAACATGAGTTTCACCACCTCCGAATCGGCCCTGCCTGATAGCCTGAAGTACTTTTATTTTATCCATTTGGCGAGTTTGTAAAATGCCAGAAAACACCTTTCCAAAAAGACTTTAAATGTTGCCATTCACCTTTGAATGTGCCAGTGATACTTTTGATTGGAAATACCAGGAGATAAAAATATAAGTAGAAGACCATTCTTTCCAACTTCCTTTTATTCCTTCTGAAGAATAGTAATCGATTTCTTGTTAGGTAGTAGGTTTTTAAAGGTGAGTTCTTTCCAACGGACATTGACTCCTTGTGAAAAATGTATGTAGACCTATTAACCAGTATTTCATAACCAGCGGAACGTATTTTTTCACACCAATCCAATTCCTCATAATATAAAAAGTAGATTTCGGGCATACGACCGCATTTTTCCACAACAGACCTAGTAGTCATCATGGCTGCACCATGTGCATAAGGGCTATTAATAAGATTCTGATAATCAGGGCTATCTTCCTTTTTGTTCCCTAGCGCTTTATTTCTGCCGGTAAGATTACTTATTTCAGTATAACCGGCGAACTGTATTGTTTGAGTACCGTAATAAATTATTTTAGGTGAAACTAGCCCTACTTTTACATTGGAGTGCAATGTATTTAATAAGTCCTGTATCAACGTTGGTGTGAACTCAGTATCGTTATTAACAAAAAACAGGTATTCGCCCTTACTGTATTTTATACCAATGTTATTGCCACCGGCAAAGCCAAGGTTTTTGTCAGAACGCACATAAGTCACCTTATCTATTGGCGAGAGTGCATCGGCCGGGTCGTCCGTAGAACCGTTGTCGACAAGTACAATTTCTATGTTTTTATAAGTACTTAGATCAAGGGACTTGATCATTTGTAAAGTGTAATTCAGACTATTGTAATTAATACTGATAATCGACACTAAACCTCTTTCAAACTCCATTGTCGATCTCGTATAGAGAATTATCTATGCCCTTTTTATTGTGCTTGGTATGAATAAACTTTTTATCGGCATTTTTCAGCCTAAACATTAGTAGCGCCATGGATAAAAATGTCGACGGCAATGAAAAGAAAGCCTTGAAGAGATCTTTCGAATATAACTTACGTGGTAATGGAATAACGATACATAAGGAATAAACCAATGCTAAGGTGACCCAACTGTATGCGAACATAACAGGCTCCTGGACTAATAGGTTGGTTATTATAGAAATTGCCATTAATAAATAAAGGATACCAAGGTTTAGCACCCTTGGCAAAAAAAGATTATGCAAAACTCCTATATTGAAATAGTCGAAATTTCCATTAAACAAAAACTTAAGACTTTTTGGAAAGAACTTAAAGAGATATAAATACTGACTCGCTAACCACCTTCTTCTTTGATTTTGAAAATTCTCTTTATTGTCTACTTTCTCGTCGAAAATTAGGGCATCGTCTAAATACGTTATGGTATGCCCATTTTCAATAAGTTGCAATTGAAGAACTTTATCAAAACCGCCAACAGCCTTATTACTCCTAAGTGCGGATTTGATTTCTATCAAATCAAATGCCATTCCTGATCCAATCAGCGATGCGGAAAGTCCTAAAGCAGCAGGACCTTTTCTGAATAAGTGATTGTTGACAATTTCACTTACAGAATCTAATATAGCCATACTAGTATCCATATTCTTTGCCACCCGCTTGCCCTGTACTACCTTGGAACCAGATATGAATTCCTGATCAAGCTTAACTAAAAAATTTGGCTCTAAAATATTATCCGCGTCAAGAATGACTACAGCATCGCGCTCGGTCTCATCAAGTTGTTTTAAAGCGAAGTTTAATGACTTTGCTTTAGTACTTTTATCAAAGCTTACCTCTATAACCTTTGCCCCGATTTTCTTAAGTTTTTTAATAGTTTCAGACTTTAACTGGTCTGCTATTACGACAACATCAAATTGTTGAGAGTTGTAATTTTGTTTGAATGTATTAGAAACAGAATCAAGTATAACGTCATCTTCTTTAAAGGCTGGGATTAAAATGCAAAATGAAGTTATTGAGAAACCTTTCGAAGTGGGAGATTTTTTTTTGTAAAAAAGTCCACTAAAGGTATTAAAAACAGTATAAATAACTGTCAGTGAGAAAAAAGACAGAGCTACTAACTCAAGGGCTTGGAACATCACTCAAACAGCTTCTTTTTGGAGAAGTGCGGTAGGAGTTTTAAGCATTATCTTAAGATCATAGAAGAAAGAGTTTTTCTCAGCGTATTCCATATCTAAATTTACTCTTTCCTCTTCAGACATCTCCGCTTTTCCTCGCTTCGATACTTGCCAAAGACCGGTAATACCAGCGGGAGCCAAGAAGCGAAGCGCCCATTGGTCTTGAGTGAGCTTTTCAGCCTCATAGAGTGGTAGTGGTCGATTGCCCACGAGTGACATGTCACCTTTTAGTACATTAAATAGTTGTGGAATTTCGTCTAGACTGGTTTTCCTTAGAAAATTACCTAAACGCGTTATTCTCGGATCGTTCTTTACTTTAAAAAAGACTGAATTCGCTTCTCTGGATTCACCATATTGATTCATATGGAGCATTTCATTAACCATGGTATCAGCATCTTTCTTCATAGTTCTGAACTTGTAGAAGTCAAAAATCTGATATCCTTTTCCAGCTCTCTTAGACGTATATAAAACAGAACCTTTCGAGTCAAGCTTAATAGCCAAAGCGATAAGAAGAAGTAAAGGAGATAAAATAAGTAAGAGTGTAAACGATACTACAATATCAAAAGTACGCTTTAAATGCCAGAATCCGGGCTTTAGATCTTTTCCAACTATTTCCTCATCCTCAATTTCAGTTTCATTTAATTCAGATAATTTTAGTAGAAAGTTAATTCTCATAAAAAGATCCGAACAACTTAAATCTGATGCAAAGTAATCATCGGCTCCGGCGCCTATTGCAGCTTGCATCTCGGAGGGACTGTATTGTGATGTCAGAAATATAATCTTGGCATCAGAATAATTGTCGAGTTCTTTTAATTGACTAATTTCAGAAATAGTAGATTTTTCATTGATAATCGTGTCGCAAACTACTACTCGAGGGAGGTTTAATCCTTTATGCTTTATAGATACCAACCAGGCTAAAGCTTTTTCAAAGCTATCAATATTTAAATGGGAAATCTCTTCAAATTCATCTTCTAGTACACATCTACTGCTTCCAATAAAGAGTACGTCATATTCAATTGGTCTATGCCCAAGTGTTGTAAATCGAACTTCTTTCGTGTGCATTGCATTAAATTGCAGTAAGCCGTTTGTTTTATCTTGAAACATCTCCATAATGTTAACCAACTAAAAATTTATGCTTATCTGCGCGATTGACAACTTCATCAATTATTTTAACAACTACCTGAGGATCAAAGGGCTTTTGAATATAACCGTCTGCTCCCGAATTTGAGCATTCAAGTTTTATGTTTTCATCATTCCAAGACGATACAACTACTACCGGAATAGAATTAAATCGCGCGCTGGACTTTATATTTTTTAGGAAATCTTTACCATCAATCACGGGTAACTTTATATCCGTAATAATAACATCTGGATTTCCATTTTGAATCATATATTCAACAGCCTTACCAACGTTATTAAATGCCATTACGTTATAAGAACGTTCCAGCACCTTTTCTAAAAGAAGCCTGATTGGGTAATCGTCATCAATGACTACAACTCTCTTTTTCATGCCTTTCAATTGGTCAAAATGAGAGAAGGTCTGGGAGTCGATGGGTCTTTATTAAAGCCAAATAACAATGAACCATGTACACCTCAAAACCAACTATATACTTTAAATAAGCAATTAAATTTAAGTAATAAATTTGATTAACGAAAAATTTAATGCCAATTCAAAGGTAGCAATAAACCTTTTTCAATAAACAAATCTACTTTAAATAATCATTATGTTAAGATTAAGAGATATCTTATTTTTTATAAATAAAGTTATAATTAAAGCCTGAATAAGTTCATCTCATAGAATAATCTCACATGGCTAAGTACAAATAAGATTAAAAAGGTAACCGGTTAAAGGTATTTTATTTAGCCAAAAAAAATACTGAGAAGAGTTTATTGAGTCAACCTTCCTTTTCATAGTTCTTGCTTTCAGGTAGGTAATCCACCTTAGC
>CALBPF010000391.1 GCA_937899105.1 uncultured Flammeovirgaceae bacterium
TTAATTTGACTCATGGATAGGCCTAATAATAGTGTTGCTATTAGTATTGCTATTAACCTGAGTTCGGGATAAGTATTTCTAAAAGAGAGCAATTTGGTTAGTATTTTCCCAGTCTACCTTTATTGCGGGTTTCTTAGGCAAGAAGCAATAGGCAGTGATCGCCCCGAGAATATTCATTAAAAAGTTATGTACACTTCTGTGTCTGGAGTGTTCGATCTGACAGATGTTTTTAAGTTCATCGTTAACCGTTTCGATGACAGATCGCTTCCGCAGGAGTATTTTATCTTCCAGAGTCATAAGGCTGTTTTTCATATTTCTTCTGATATGGGTAAACAAATGGATCCCTCGATTGAACAGTATTTCGAAAAGTTCATGGGAGATATATCCCTTGTCGGCAAAGAGTTTTCCGAATATGTTTTTACTCATATTATTAATCAACAGTTGGTTGCGATCATCCACATTGGCCTTGGTCAAAGCAAAATTGAGCACCTCTCCTTTATCATTGATAATGAGGTGAAGTTTAAACCCAAAAAACCATCCCATGGTATTTTTGCCTACTTTCGCTATGTTCTTAAAAACCTTATTGCGTTTGATGCGCTTGTTTTTACATACTTTCACCGAAGTCGAGTCGATAAAAGAGATTCCCGTACAATCGGCTAAACATCGGTTTTGCAGAAATAACACGAGCGGAACCGCTACTTTGGCTTTTAATTCAACAAATCGATTGTAGGAGACCAGATCAGGGAAATCGTGCTGAAGGTGTTTGCATACATAGTGACAATAAAAATGCTTGAAGTTACGGAAACCTCCGAGATGAAAGTAGATCAGGATCGTCATGATCTCACTATCGGAAAGCTTTGAGGGTCGGTTTCTTTTCCGCTTGCCCGCTGTGATGACCTGCTTTCGGATCTGTTGTTCAAATTCAAGGGTAAAATCGTCTAAAGCACAAAAAATCTCTGTAATTTTATCGTAATAATTCATAGGGTATTTTTTAGTTATATTACTGGTAGTCAGATACTTAAATATACTAAAAATTACCCTCTTTTACTGCTCAAAATTCAGCGCTTATCCCGAACTCAGGTTAGAAAGATAGCCCTTTTAGTTACGATTGAATAATTTTGTTAAACTGCTTCTTTAGCTTCTAGGAATTTTTCAGCTTGTTTATAGTCGTTAAAATATTGAATTATATCACCATCGGATGATACATTTTTAGCTGAGAGCTCAGCAAAAATGTTTGATGATAGAACCCACGCAAAGTGCTGAAGACCTGCATCTATCATTTTTGGAAACCAAACGTTTGAAACCCATTCGGTGGCGCCTTGCCAAGGTCCGGTCACCTGACTGTTGTCGTTTAAAATGCTAATACATTCAGGTTTTAATTCAAAAAGCTTCAATATTTTTTCACAACCATCCATGACATTGTCAACGGTTTGAAAACCTATCCAATGGTCATACATGATTTTCTTTTCGGCATCATATAAGATTTCAATGTGCTTTTCTTTTAATAGACTTACTTTACCCATTTTCTATAGAATTTATTTTGTACAAAAATTTATTATTTTTAGTTAAAAATAGGTATGCAAATGCGCATAAAAATCACATTGATTATTAATAAAGAAATGAAGGCGGTTTTAGCGAGTTTAACTGCTTTGATTCACTGATTAAAGTTCTGATCTTCAGTTTTTTATATATTTTTCCATGAATTTTATTTGTTAATAAACTATGTAATGAATGGAATATAATTATGATTTTAAATACAGAAAAACTGGCGTTAAACGATTATATCATATTCAAATTCTGGGGAAGTGTCCAAAGCGCTTACTCAATAATATTTGCCGTCTTGCGAACTCAACAATCTGGACTTATAGAATACATTGCTTAATTTATTTTGTCAAGTAATACGAATCCATTCGAGTGTAAATTCCAGAGGGTCTCCTTTAGCCAGCATCGGTGGAGTAGTGAGTGTAAGCTTATCATTATTTATTTCAGCAAATCTGCGTTGGACATTATCCTGCCAATTGGGAAATAGTGAACCTTCCACCTCATGGACCATAGTATTCGGTTCTTCTAAGCTGTATTTACCGTAGTAGGCCAAATAGCTTTGGTAAGCAGGAATTATTTCATCGACAAGACCGTCAAAATGATCATTTTTGGAAAAAATGACCCGATTTGGTTTATGAATTTGTACATGCATATAACCCGCATTATCATAGATTAGGATACCGCAGGGGTTTTCATGGTAATAGACCACTTCGTTCCCTTTAGCGTCTTTGTATATCCAAGAAGCGAGCTTCCAGGTACCCCGTATTTCAGTCAATAGGTCGGTTTTAATTTCTTCCATGATTTATGTTGAATTACTTGTGAATTTTTACCGTTTCTGCCATGTACCGGTCCATAGTAATGTTTACAAGAGTTGTGACGTATTCTGTATCATCATAAATGAAGTAATGTCCGCCCTTTCTCTCAATCAGTTGAAAATCATCAATGAATTCTTTCTGCCAGGCGAGCATGTCTGTTTTACTCACGCGATCATCATCTGTCCCACGTAGAGCAACCACCGGTACTGAAAGAGGAATCGGATCTTCGTACTTGAAACTACTCAGCAAGGCAAGATCGCTTCTAAGGTTTTTTATCAACAAGGCTCTTAGTTCAACATCTTGTATTTTCTCTTCCGACATGTGCGGAAAAAGCTTTATTAGTTCGCTTTCAGACATTTTATGATCAAGACTATCCTTATTATATACACTTAGGTGTGGCATGGAGGAGATGAATAATTCATTTGGTTCAACTTTATTAGACCTTTTTAACTCCATTGCCGCGGTATAAGCTAAAAGGCCGCCTAAACTATGACCGAAAAATGAAAAAGGTTTGTCGGTCATATCCTCCATGGCGAGTATAAAGTCTTCGGCAAACTCTTCAATCGTCTGATACGTATCTATAGAAGATCGATGCCCCCTGCCCGGTAATTCGAATATTACCAACTCAGTTTCCGGACTTATATGCTCTTCCCATGAGTTGTAAAGAGTAGAATTACCCCCTGCGTCATGGAAGCAAAACAGGCGCCGGGCGGCCTTATTATTAGGTTTCGGAATTACAAAAGGCGAAGATTTCTGCTCAATGATATTTTTCTTGAATCCGTTAACATACTTGCCAAGTACGAATTCTGCATACAAAGATATCGTAGGGTTTTCCCAAAAGTCTGTTATGGACAGCTTTAGAGATAATGTCTTTTCCAATTCGTTACGAAGTTGAACAGCCATTATAGAGTCAACTCCTAGTCCTTTGAAAGTCATATTCACACCAATTTTGGATACATCTGCTTTGATAATGCTAGCCACGGATCTGATTAGATGTTTTTCAATATGATGTTTCTTGTCCTCTAAAGTGGGGAGCATGTTTACCACAGTCGGAATGTCTGTGTCTTGTGCGACTTCATTCTGTTGCTCTCGTATGTATTCGAAGTAATTGCTCTCAGCCAAGTAGGGGTAGGTTTCAACGATCTCTTTAGCGTCGATGTTAAAAATCCCTAATTGAAAACGTTCTGAATTTGAAACGGACTCATAGGCTCTTAGCAGAACTTTTTTGTTCTGAATAATAAGCTCGTTTTTCCCTGACTTCCTAGTACTAAATTTAGGAGTGAAGATATGGGAGAACGCTGCCCAATTGATGCTTGTCACCGGCAGGTCTTGTATTTTTCTCAATGCACTGAGCTGGTCCATGAATGTATAGCAGGCAGCGCTGCTTCCATGCCCCGAAGAACCTATTTTGGCTACAGCGGAAGAGAGCAAAATAAAGTCCTCGACAGGGATTTTCGTCGTGATCTTATGCAGGTTCCAGGAGCTTTGTATCTTGTCATTTATAATATTTGAGTGGATTGGTGATGACAAAGGATGTGTGGCCATCGGCTTTATATGATGTACAACGCCTAATAAGGGAGAATCACTTTCTATTTGGTTAACCACGTTTAAAAGTTCGTGGTAATTGGCAATGTTGATATTTTTAATACTCAATTCTGCGCCTGTATTTTTCAACTCTTCTACTTGCGCAACGAATTCTTCGGATGACCAATCATTTTTAACTAAAAGGAATTTCCTGGCGCCGCGGGAAAACATCCACTTAACAAAATGGATACTTGTTCGATCTAATTCCGATATCAGATAATATCCTTTGGACGAAAACTGCGCGTTCTGCAGACGCGTTACTGTTGGATTATACCGAGCTAATCTAGCATAATGATGTTTGCCATTCCTAATGCTTATTTCCCGTTCATTTCGGTTGCCTTGGAGTATTTCATTTAAAAGGCCCTGAATATCATCTGCCTCGAAATCACGAAGTACGTCTATAACCCGCACATGACAGTCTGGGTATTCATTAGCCAGCACCCTTGTATATCCAAGCAAAGGAGCGCTTGCTAGGTTCATTGGGTTGCCTAAACTTTGAGCATTTTCGGTCACGATACATATTTCAAACCCTACGATGCTGTGTGTTTTTGTTTCTACTGCATTCAGAATCGAACTTATATTCCGATAATGATAATTGTCAAATTTTGTTAAGTGAAGATCGTTGTCTTCGAATTTATCCAACCCATAAAAAATGCCATCCAGGTTACCTCCGGTTTGTTCTAGAACATTCTGAATAAGCAGTACATAGTGCTCGGGTTCATTTAAATTGATCTGATATTTACTATTTCCCTTTTTATGAAAAGATTGACCGTGATAAACAGATATTGGCGAGAAGCCTTTTATAGTAAGCTGTTTCTCAATGTGTTGGCTCTTCTTATCATGGTTTAAGAATAGCAACCAGGTTTTTGCGTCGTTTTGATGAGATAATGATTTGCCCATAACCCCTTCGCTCTCAATCCAAGTTGTTTTATGATATAACTTATCCTTTTCTGCATTTAAAATTGGGAAACGCACTTTCCCACTGAGTTGTTGGATGAGCAATACTGCTTTACCGTCCTCATCAAAAAGAACCAGATCTGCATCTATTACACCTTCATGTTGATTTTCGGATGTACGGATTGAGGAATTGGCATATATCCAGAAATTCTTTGATGGATCAATTTGCTCCAGCACTAATAAGGTACCAATGCTGGTTATAGCGGTAACCATATCTGCATTGATCTTAGGATCTGTTAATATTTTAGCAAATACCGTTTGTACGCAACTTTCCAGTAAGGACGGGTCCACATTAAAGTCATATGTATTAGCGCTGTTTTCAGGATTTAGTGAAAGGCGAGCTAGTATTTGATTCCCATTTAGCTTTAACTCATCTATTCCTTGTAAGTATGGTCCATACTTTATCCCTTTCTGTTCTAATTTAGCATAAAACTCACCCTTACTAATAACCTCTTTCCATTCTAACTCTTCTACCTCCGGGAAATCTGATTTATGATGATCCTCAACATTTATACAGTAGTATTCACCAGTTAATATTTGTATCCACTCATTTTTGTATTCGGTGGTTTGATTGGTGTAGAAGCATTCTAGCTTACCTTCCGTTGAACTATCCTCAGTCACTTTAATCTGGAAGCGAACATTCCTATTCTCATTTGTTGAGACTAAGTGTTTAAAACTTAGCCTTCTGAGAGTATGGTGCATTTCAGGTTGTAGATTTTTCAGGGCAGCCAGTATCATTTCAATGTAAAATGAAGAAGGCAGAACAGTTTTTCCCCCTATACTCTTGTTGGTGAGCATACTAAACTGCTCCAAATCGATTTGTTTGTCCCAGTAATGAATTTTTTGCAAGCCACCCAACATTACCTTTTCGCCTAGCCAGGGATGCCTGTTATTAGCAAGAGTGATGTTACTAGTAGCTGACCCTTGTTTGATTTCGTAGGTTTCTTTTTGGAAAGGATAACCAGGTAGATCTAGTTTCGACCTCTGATCCGTTTTATAATAACGACTCCAAACTATAGATTTTCCTTTATCGTATAATTGGTTGAAGTTGTTCAGCGCCTCTTGAAGTACGGGCCTGTCTTTATGTAGGGAATGGCAAACTACCGCATTCTTGACCTTATTTGCATCTAAACATTCATTTATGGATGTAACAAGCACAGGGTGTGGACTGACCTCGATAAATATCTTGTGATCATCCTCCAACAATTTGTCCATTACAGAAGCAAACTGGACGGTTTCTCTTAGGTTTTTTAGCCAGTAGTCAGGAGTAAACGTCTTACTGTCAACTTTTTGGGCAAGGACGGTAGAATAAATATCTATTTTATTATTTAAGGGCCATATCCGTGCAACGGCTTCATAAAGGTCCTCTTTTAATGGATCCATTTGATGACTGTGAGAAGCCACATTTACTCGGACCTGTTTAGCAAAAATGTTCTTCTCTTCCAATTCTACGACCATTGCACGAATGGATGGCTCGTCACCAGCTAAAACCGTAGATTTGGGGCTATTATTAACAGCTATTGATAATGTTGGATACCTTTTTAATAGGGCTTCGGCTTCGTCAACTGACAATTCTGTAACAGCCATGGCACCCTGACCACTCACCGTTTTCATTAAACGGCTACGCGCACATATAATATTGGCCGCATCATGCAGGGACAAGCTACCGGATATGTATGCCGCGGCGATTTCGCCCATGCTATGGCCTACAACTGTATCTGGTATGATACCCCAGGATTTCCATAGTTCACCTAATGCGATTTGAACGGCGCATAGGGTAGGTTGCACGATGTCAATTTCCTTTAACTCATCTCGAGAATGATATAATTTGTCTATAAGCGACCAGGAGGTATACTGGAAAAAAACTTTATCACACATATTTAGTGCATTTCGAAAAGTTGCTTCTTTTTCATAAAGCGTTTTGCCCATAGCAACCCATTGTGACCCCTGACCAGGAAATATAAAGACGGTTTTCCCATTTTTAATATGCTCAAGGGGCTTTACACTCTCTTCCGACGCCTGGAATTCTTTCAATTGTGATACAAGATGGTGATGACTTTCGGCTGAGAAAAGTTTGCGGTACTCGAAGTCCGGCTTGGTAATAGAAGTGTCTTTACAAACCTCTTTAAAGTCACTTTCTACTTCAAGTTCTTGAAGGTAGTGTATATATTTATCTATATATTCCTTGAGTGCCGACTCGGAGCGGGCCGACAGAGGCAAGAAATATTGAATAGGTGTTTCGGGATTTTCGTTATAACTGGTGGCTTTCTTAGCTCGGTATTCTTCAACCACGACATGGGCGTTCGTTCCACCCCAGCCAAATGAATTTATTCCTGCCTTTAAGGTCTCATCGTTTTTTGATGGCCAATCCGTTTGTTCAGCTTGCACCTCAAGATTCAAAACTTCAAAATCTATGGCGGGATTTGGCTCATTAAAGTTCAGGTTCTTTGGTAAGGTTTTATTCTTCATGGCCAAAACCACCTTAATCAAGCCGGCCATACCTGCGGCGCCTTCAAGATGACCAATGTTTGTTTTTACGGAGCCTACTCTTAATTTCTGAGTTTTATCCCTTTCTTGACCGAAGAACTCACCTAACGCTCGGCATTCAGTTGGATCGCCCAATTTGGTTCCGGTCCCGTGGGCTTCTACATAATGCACATCCTTTGGTTGTATGCCGGAGTAGGCATAGGCCTGGGTCAGCACCTCTTTCTGACCGGTGACACTTGTAGCAGGTAAATTGACATTGAAACCATTATTATTGATTGCACTTCCTTTAATAACAGCATAGATGTTATCACCATTTTTTTCAGCGTCTTCTAACCTTTTTAGCATTAACATGGCTCCACCTTCTCCCCTTACAAAGCCATCGGCATTTGCATCAAAAGTACTGCACTTACCTTTTGAGGAGAGTCCTCCAAATTTAGATAACAAAATATATTGATCGGGGTCTAGCAAATGGTTTACAGCGCCGGCAAGACCTACTTCAATAGTCCCGTCCTGTAGCGCCTGACATGCCATATGCAATGCTACTAGTGAAGATGAACATCCGGTATCAAGAACCAGGCTAGGGCCACGTAGGCCTAGGTAATAAGATATACGATTTGCGATAGCATTGGAAGATTGCCCAATTGCCGAATGTGATGTGATAACAGCATTTTTATGTTTGCGTTGATGTTCAAAATCACTCCAAATATTACCAATATATACCCCGGTAAGTGTTCCTTTGATGTCATTCACAGGTAATTTCGAATTTTCAATGACTGACCAGGCAAGTTCCATCATCAATTTTTGGGAGGGATTCATTTCTATAGCCTCGGCTGGTGAAATGTTAAAAAACAAAGGATCAAATTTGTTAATACCCTTTAGAAATGCTGCATGTTTCTGATTGGTTTTTCCTTGAACTGACCTATCTGGGTGGTAGTAATCTTCGTGTTTCCATCTGGACGAACCAATTTCTGTAATACTGTCATTCCCCGTAGATAGCAATTCCCAAAAATCACTCAAATCGTCTGCATTAGGAAACCGGCCTGACATACCAACTACGGCTATGGGATTATATCTCTTCACTGTTCAATTTTTTAATGCCACTAATATTTTTAATTCGACCCTATCAATAACTCATATCTGTAGCTTTTTGATCTATACTAAGGGCAAAAAATTGAACTTATGTAATTTTAATTTATAAATAATATATATAATTCATTTAATTATTTTCTTATAGTTATGTCGACTAACTAATTGGTAATCAATTAGTAGTTAAATATAATATTTTCTATTTTCATTATTATTTTAAGTCATATTGATATAATATTGATGCATGTTTTTAGGACTGAAAGTATTTAGACTAAGGACTTTTCGATGAAGTGCTAAACTTTTCTTACATCGTGCGACTGAGTGAAGGCTTCCGACTTCAAAAATTCATACCCCAATTTCTCGTAGTCTAATTGAACTACTTAGCATTCATTAAAAATATTACAATGATTATAGTTGCCTATATGTCATGTCCTAAGTTGATTTCTAAAAGCTTTATTTCGAAAGTTTATGATCTATTGCCGTCACAAGTGGCTTTTACAATCCATAATTTTAGCCAACACCAAAGAAAGCTATCCTTTTTGTTGGGCCGGTTAATGCTAAGTAAAATGCTAGATATTGACTTAACGTCTATTCAGCTTGGCCAGTATGGCAAACCTTCTTTGCCGAATGGCTTTCATTTCAATATTAGCTATTCCAATAATCTTGTTATATGCGCCATTTCAGAGAATTACGAGATAGGTGTGGATGTGGAGTACATAAAAAGTGACATTGTAGTTGATGACTACCTCAGTATTTTGAATGAAAATGATGGAAATATTATTTCAAACTCTTATGACGAAGTGGAGACTTTTTATAAGGTATGGACCGCCAAAGAGAGCGTAATGAAGGCCGATGGACGAGGTTTTAATATAGGCATGGATAACATAGAGTTATACGATAACTATGCTCTGATAGCTAAAGAAAGCAAAAAATGGTATCTGAGGTGGCGGGTGCCAATGGCAAGATACCAATTGGCCGTGTGTTGTGAAGAAGATGTGGACGTAGAATTACGTTCTTTTGATTTGCTGGATACAGTCGGTTAACCTTTATAATCGATCAGTCCAAATCTCCCAAGATTTTTCCGCTTGTAGGTAAAGCATCTCGAGGCCATTTTTAACTTGTGCACCCCTGTACTTACCTAATTTCATAAATGTGGTTTCAAGGGGGTTATATATAAGGTCATATAGGTAGTGATCGGATGTTAAAGCATTATAAATCAGCTCGGGTTTGTTTTCAATATCAGGAGACATGCCTAGTGGCGTTGTATTAATAATAAGTTGGTTCTCTCGTATAATACCTTTTGATATTTCTTTGTAGGTCAGCATTCCTTTAACCTTAGTTCTAGATACCACCCTGTAGTTGATGTTTAAGTCTTCCAGAGCGGAAGTTACTGCTTTTGAGGCTCCTCCGGTTCCTAAAACCAGCGCTTTAACCGAGCTAAGTATTTCTCCCATCCAGTTTTTCAATGACCTCTGGAATCCATAAAAGTCAGAATTATAGCCATGGAAATTACCATTACTAATTTTCACAACATTGACGGCTCCAATTTTGCTAGCATTTTCATCTATCGATCTAAGGTGAGGAATAATATCCTGTTTGTATGGAACGGTGATATTAAAACCCTTTAATTCGGCGTTCTTTCTCAGAATGTCAATATCGTTAATATTATCCAATTCAAAGAGTTCATATTTATGATCGTTCAGCCCTAGTTCGGCAAACTTTTCCGTGAAATACTTTTTTGAAAAAGAATGTGATA
>CALBPF010000392.1 GCA_937899105.1 uncultured Flammeovirgaceae bacterium
ACGCTTAGCGCTCCTAACGTTACCCCCTGGTAGATCTTCACAACGTCCCCGATAACAGTGGCCTCCCCTATCACCACACCAGTACCATGGTCAATGCAAAAGCGCTCACCGATAAGCGCTCCCGGATGAATATCGATACCCGTGCGACTATGCGCATGCTCCGTTATGGACCGCGGAATTTTTGTTACATCCAAACTCTGCAGTTCATGTGCCACCCTATACGCAGCTATGGCATAAAAGCCCGGGTAAGCACGGATTACTTCTTCTCGCTCAGTTGCTGCAGGGTCGCCATTGTAAATGGCATCTACATCCTTGTTTAATCGGTCGTATAACTTTGGCAATGTGGAAAAAAACCGTTCTACAGTATCAGGATGGCCAGCCCCTCTCATCAATAGTTCTAATACTGAAGTTAACTCGCCGAACTTCGATTCCAGTTCTTTATGAGAACCTACCGACTGGCTCGAGAAATTAGGGAACATCAGCCCTAATAATCGATCAAAAAAACCGGCAACCTGAGCCGGTGTAGGACAGTTTTTACAGGCAGTATGTGCCCTAAAAATATTATTTAAAAAATCCGGATCCATTGATACATGTTACAACTGGCAACAGTAACGAATGTAAACAACTTCCAGTTCTAAATTCTAAAGCTCTAAAGACAAAAAGCAAATAAAATAACAAGTACTGATTCCAAAACGCAGTCTCTTGTCCCTTAAGAGATTGGTCTATTTACTGGGTGAATTTAAATCAACGAGACACCTCTAAATCTTACCATAATTTATACATAATAGGCTCCAAAGGGTGCTTAAATCAGCCCAGCCCCTTTAAGGTTCAGGGTAAAACGGGCTGATCTATGTGCTTTTCCAAGACAAGCTAAAATACTAAGTCTTTTAGATCCTATTCACTTCTTAGGGTATTCACCGGGTTTGATAGTGCCGCTTTAACTACTTCATAACTTACCGTACCAATGGCAAAAAGCAAAGCCGCTGCTCCACCAATAATAAATGTCATGGGCTGCAAGCCGGTGGCGTAGGGGAACTGCTCAAGCCACATTTCCATACCATAGTAACTTACGGGCACAGCTACTATTATCCCGGTTAGCACCAAAAGAGCAAACCTTCTGGTAAACATATACATCACATTGCTAACAGAGGCGCCCAGTACTTTCCTTATACCTATTTCCTTCAGATTCTGCTCTATACTGAACGATGACAAGCCAAAAAGCCCTAAAATAGCTACAAAAATGGTCAGCGCTGAAAAGTAGGACACCAGCTCGCTTAGTTTTTCTTCTGCTTCATACTGATCATTAAAACTTTCTCCGATCGTATAGTAATCCCATGTGCTTCCAGGTCGTAATTCCTCCCACTCACCTTTCAAATAAGCGATTGCTGCGTCCTCCAGTCCCTCTTTGACTTTCACTATCACATTTCTGGCTCTACCTTGGGGAATGACAAAAACGATAGGCGCTATGGACTGGTGAAGCGATTCAAAATGAAAATCATCTACTACTCCGGTTATATACCCCTGGCGACCGCCATAGTTAAATTTCTTACCGACCGCCTCTTCTGTCGAAGCATATCCTAATCCGTCTATGGCTGCTTTGTTCAGAATAAAAGCTTCAGAGGAATCACTTGCGAACTCATAGTCAAAGTTTCTTCCCGCCAAAAATTTAATTTCCAGTGTTTCCAAATAGCTGTGGTCCACGTGTATGTCTGCGATCCTGAAATCAATCCGTTTCATCTCGCCATCGACCTCAGCCTCTCCGCCCTGAGAGTCCAGTAATCTTCCGGATGGCACACGACTACTAAACGTAACATCCTCAATACTAGGCTGTTCAATCAGCCTTTCCCGAATTAACTTGAAGTTGGCATGGATCTGACCATTAGACGGAAGTACGATCATATTGTCCTTCGCAAAACCCAGTTCCTTGGTTTTCATATATTCAATCTGGTCTCCGATCACCCCTACTCCTATAATCAGGCATATTGAAATAAAGAACTGAAACACGACCAATACAGATCTGAGGTTCACTTTCTTATGACTGCTGTGCTTAGCCCCTTTAAGCACTTTAACAGGGGTGAATGAGGAGAGAAAGAAAGCCGGATAACATCCTGCCAACAATCCCACCGAAAGCACTACAATCAGCAGCAAGCCCCCAAAGAAAAGTGGGTCTACCGTTACCAGTGAAAGTTCCTTTCCAGCAAAATTGTTAAACCAGGGCAGTACCAACGCCACAAAGCCAATGGCCAACAATGCCGATATTAAGGCCATTAGTACCGACTCCGTAATAAACTGGCGGATCAGAGAAGACCTGAAAGCCCCCATTACCTTTCTCACGCCCACTTCCTTTGCACGTTTCATAGACCTCGCTGTAGAAAGATTCATGAAGTTGATGCAGGCAATCACCAAGATGAACAGTGCGATGATGATATACGTGTACACATATTTGATGTCGCCGTTAGCCTCTATCTCACTGTCAAGGTGAGAATGTAGATGGATGTCGGTCAAAGGCATGAGGTGTAGTTTATTAGTCGTAGAAGCCGGATCACCGTTACCGTTCTGACCCAGGTGTTTATCAATGAAGGCCGGGATACCCGCCTCAAGTTGAGAAGCGCTTACTCCTTCCGGAAACAGTACGTAAGTGGCAAAGTTATTACTACCGAAGCGCTGCATGAGTTGCTCCGTACCTACTACATTTTCATAAGTGAGAAATGAGCACAACATCCCGTATTTGAAGTGAGAGTTGTCAGGAGTATCTTCAATGACACCTGTGATCTTCATTTCTTGTGTTATCCCAAAGTTGTTGAATGTCAGTGACTTGCCTATAGGGTCTTCATCATTAAAGTAGCGTTTTGCCGCTGTCTCCGAGAGCACTAACGTATTAGGTCCAGCAAGAGCTGTTTCTCTATTGCCCTGGATGAACTTCCAGGAAAAAACTTTGAATGAATAAAGATTGAAAACAATGAAGCTGTAAAACACAAAAAAAACACAATTTTCAGGAGATTTTTGTGCTGATTTTGATGAGAGCACTTACTTAACC
>CALBPF010000393.1 GCA_937899105.1 uncultured Flammeovirgaceae bacterium
TCGGCTGAACAATCATGATAATCGAACTTTGATGAGTTTAAAATTTAGAATGAAGCGCGTTCGCACATATTATTTTTCTGTGATCGTTATCATGGTTTTTTCATGCTCTTCTGACCCCGATCCTGATGTTGACTGTTCAGATCTTAACCTTTCACTTGACCAACTTCAAGTAGTTGACCCCAGTTCATGTCTTTCTCTCGATGGTTCTATTCAGGTAGTTGCAATGGGATTTTCCCGCCCATTGGAATATAGGGCTAATAATGGCGCTCCGAACGAAACAGGGTTAATCACTAATTTTGGAAGTGGCGACAACAATATATCGGTAAGCGACGTGAATAATTGTTCTCTTTCCATTCTGGTAACGTTAGATTCTCCTGATTCCACCGTTTCTATCTTAAGTATTAATTCCTTTTTGGCCGGATGTGAGAGTAATGACGGATCAATCGAAGTTATGGCCGAAGGAGGACCCAACTTAAGTTATAGCCTTGATGGCATCGTTTTTCAAGAAGCGGGTGTTTTTGAAAATGTTTCAGCGGGTACGTATAATATTACGGTAAGGGACGATGTCTGTCAGGACGTACAAGAACACAGTGTTTTGAGTGGTGTTTCGTTCTCCAATGAAATTGAGACAATAATTAGTTCAAACTGTGCCATATCCGGCTGCCATGTGGCTGGTACAGGACGTGTGGATCTTTCTGTTTTTTCTAATGTTCAGAGTGAAGCAGGAAATATAAAAAGTAGAACTCAAAATGGAAGTATGCCTCCGGGAGGGCGATCCATCACTCAGGAACAAATAGACTTAATAAGTTGCTGGGTTGATGATGGCGCTTTAAATAACTGAAGTAGGTTAACTAAAAAGACCATGAATTTCTGCATCTATCCGTTGTACAATAGAAGATAGGTCCTCGGCGCTTGCAACGAAATCGATATAGTTTACTTCAATAACCAGTAGCTTACCGAGATCATAACTGTCAATCCAGTCGGAATAATGTTGATTTAGATTCTTAAGGTAATCAAGCCGAATGGCGTTTTCATAGTCGCGGCCTCTTTTCTCAATTTGACTGACTAATTTCGGTATATCAGCCTTGAGATAAACCAGTAAATCCGGAGGTTCTACATGTTGGATCATGGATTCAAAGAGTGTCAAATAACTTGAATAGTCACGATCGTTGATAAATCCCGATTTATAAAGATTTGCCGCAAATATGTAGGCATCTTCATAGATAGTTCTGTCCTGTACCGTTGATATTTTGCTCTCCCGGATGTTTTTAACCTGATTAAAACGGCTATTTAAAAAGTATATCTGCAAGTGGAAGGACCAGCGCTTCATGTCTTCGTAAAAGTCTGCGAGATAAGGATTATCATCTACAGCTTCTAACTCTGCTTGCCAACCATAATGTTTGGCAAGCATTTTCGCCAAAGTTGTTTTACCAGATCCAATGTTGCCGCAAATAGCCAAATGCATAGACCAGCAAAAATAGCATTCGACTTGAATCTCTCATTCTTATTAAGAAATAAAAAAGGTCGGAAACCACCCCGACCTTTAACCTAATGAACTTTATGAAGAATGTTACTTGACTATAAATGTATGATAGTCAATTGAACAGGTACTTATTCTGCCAGTTACGAATGTATTATTATTCTAGTTTTAAAATTAATAATTTAGTAATGGCTGAAAAGCTGGCAAATCGGAATCAGTGAGGACCAAATTTCGGACTGGAACTAAAATTTCAACTATGAAAAATTCAGGTATTGTTTTCATCTGTCTTATTACAGCAGCATGTGCATCTTCAAAAAAAAGCAATCCAACATTGGAAGTTTTGCAAGTACCAACACCAAATGAAGTAACTCCGGCTATGGCCAATTTGCAGCTTAGTGAATACCTCAAGCGCATACCTGGCATACAAGTATCCGGGGCAGTCTCAGATCCACAGATAAGTATTAGGGGCATTAATACATTTGGTGCAGGAAACGAACCATTATATGTATTGGACGGAGTTGTGATAGGTAATAGCTA
>CALBPF010000394.1 GCA_937899105.1 uncultured Flammeovirgaceae bacterium
GGAAATACAACTTCTTCTTTTTTGAAAGCAACGGAAGTCAATTTACACTTAATAGCGTCCCATTCGTCATCGGTAAGACCCGGATAATAATGCTCAATGTCTTTTTTAAAAGTTGCCAGTTGTACATCCATAATAGCCTAAAATAGATAATTAATCCGATGCTATCTCTTGAGCTGCCGCTGCTATTCATCAGACTTTAACAAAGACAATTTTTTAAACTACCGGATTCCATATCATTAAAGTATTCGCGAAATCCAAGAATAGGGTACTAAAGAAGTGGCTGGCTCAAGTAGTTGAAGTGATGAGCGTTACCTCGTGTAAGGGTTTCGGAAAATCACCTAATTAAATGTATTCGATAATATGAATAAAGTAGTAAAGTCCTTAGCTCCGATCTTAAAAAGGGCCATACTGAGTGGAAGACTCTTTAAGGCGAAGGCCGAATTGGTTAAGCCGATTGAAGATGTTCTTCGCGAGTGGGATGTTATAGTGAAAGTTTCAGTTGGTTCTGTCATTCTTTTAAACATCTTTAAATCGAAGAAAGCCCTGGCTGAAGACAAAGCTCTACCTGTAATCATGTGCGCCCATCCGTATGACAATCACTTGGTTCCGGCCTTGGGAAAAACACCCCTTAAAGGTGCGGCGCAACAATACAGAATAATTGATCAGGTAGGGAAACCCAAATTTTCAACAGTCACCAGCTGGGAATCTCCGGATCCTAATTTTTGGGTTGGCAAGGATTACATTGTAGTGAATATGAATATGCCGGGGTTCGCCGGAAGTACGGGAGATGCCACCACTTTTGGCAGAAATCAATCAAGGGCCTATTATGATGTCATCGAATGGGTGGCAGAGCAGCAGTGGTGCGACGGAAATGTAGGTTTGAATGGGGTAAGTTTTTTAGCCATCACACAGTATCATGTAGCGGCTTGCAGAGATTACGAAAATAAACCGCCCAAAGCCCTAAAATGCATATCTCCATGGGAGGGTATTACAGACATGTATCGTGATTTGTCAAACTTAGGCGGCATTCCGCAAGATGGATTCCCTTCTTTTTGGTGGGCAACAGAAGTTAAGCCTGCCATGACCGGGGACCCAAAATTATTTGTAGAACGACATGGAGGTGTGCCGGCAGAGTGGTTAAAAGGATACCCATTTTTTGATGAATTCTGGGAGGAAAAAAGAGCGCCGGTGGAAAACATTGAAATCCCAATTTTGACGTGTGTGTCCTTTTCGGACGTAGGGCTCCATTCAAATGGCGCATATCGATCTTTTACAGATGTAAAAAGCAAAGATAAGTGGATGTATACGCATAGAGGCGGCAAATGGGATGTTTACTACAGCAAAGAAGTACAGAAACTTACCCTTAAGTTTATGGACTATTACCTGAAAGGTGAAAAAGATAATGGATGGGACGAGACACCTCGTGTAAGATTAGAAGTACGGTCCAGCCGAGACAAGATACATGAAATACGCAGTGAGAACGAATGGCCTATTGCACGAACGAAGTACGAAAAGTATTACCTGCAGAAAGCTAATAAGCTTGCTTTAGGCAAGACAAATCAGTCTAATGAGATTTCGTACCATGGAAAAAAGGGAAGCTGGGTTTTTAAGATCACATTTCAAGAAGACACCGAACTGACCGGGCACGCCATGCTTAATATCTGGATGTCGTTGCGCTCTTCCAACAAGAACCTGGATGACTTTAACGTGTATACCGTCCTGAATAAATATGACAAAAAAAATAAGCGAGTACCGTTTTACGGAACAGTTGGAAATGCTAACGATGTCATCACCCGGGGCTATATGAGGGCTGCCCTAAGAGAATTGGATGAAGAAAAATCAACCGAAGTAATTCCTTATCAATCTTTTAAGAGGTACCGGAAACTACACAGCGGAGAAGAAGTATGCCTGAAAATACCTTTTCCACTTACTTCAGTATTTTTTCATGCCGGTGAAATCCTAGAGCTGATGATTGCCTCATACGAAGTATTCCAGAATGCCCCAATGTTTAAAGATAATACACTAAACAAAGGTGGAAAACAGGTGATACACCTGGGAGGTAAGTATGATTCCTTTTTACAGCTTCCGGTAATTCCGAAGTACACGAATGGCAGTAGATAGAGCTTTTGTGCTTTATTGTTTGTACTTATTTAGTAATATGGCAAATTTTTATGATCTTAAAAAGTGGATAGTGTAATCTACGGCTTTCTGCATATGCACCGGTAGTACATCGCCAGTATAAGGGTGAGCGCCACCAAAAGAATGATTAGCGCCTTCAATAAGCTCTAACTGAACCAAGGAATTTGAGGCGGCTAACGGAATCGAATGTTTGTAATACAGCGTCGCGTCCTCCATACCATGGATGATCATCATATGTTTATCCATACGTTTTACTGCTTCGGGAATATTCAATCGATACTCATTGTTAAATACATCTTCCACTAAACTGTACTTCAGGGGCATTTCCTGCTGCGTTCGTTTATTCTGCACATAATATACGCCATCTTTTTCCCATTGTTCTAAAACTTCCCGGGGCCACCTTTCTTTTAAATCATGAATAGGCGCCCATGCGGTTACTGATCGAATGCGTTCATCTTCAGCGCCTTTCAGCAGCGCTAACCCTCCTCCGCGGCTGTGTCCGATGAGATGAATATTTTCTGTATCAACCTCAACTTGTGGTATGGGAAGATTTCCATTTTCGATTTCGTCTATTAAAAAACCAATATCATCTAATTCAATGCTAAAAGTATTGTTGCCAAAGGCCTCAAGATTCACAAAATCAAGAGGGTGTTCCGGTGTAGTTCCGTTATGCGAAAGGTTAAGTTTAACGAATACAAAACCTTGCGAGGCAAAGGTCTCTGCAATTAGATTCCAAAAGCCCCAATCCTTAAAACCTTTAAAGCCATGTACGAACAGTAGGCAAGGCTTCTTACTCTGTGATGGGTTGTAGCATGCATCGGCAATAAAGGGGCGGTCATGGCGCTTACTTTTTAGCAGAAAATCGCCGGTTTTTTTCAATTCAGTGGGCATTATATATTTTGATTAAGGGGTTTATCGGGCTAATATTGTACATCATTTTCACTATGGCGCTAAGCTTAAAAGATATTAAATCTCCCATTGCCTCGGAGATGGACGAATTCGAAAAGAAATTCAGGTCATCCATGAAGACAAAAGTGATGCTTCTTGACAAAATAATGAGTTATATCGTAAAGCGCAAAGGCAAGCAGATGCGTCCGATGTTTGTATTTTTAAGCGCCGGTACCTGTAAGCAGATTACGGATTCTACCTATCGCGGAGCATCATTGATCGAGTTGCTTCATACGGCTTCACTTGTTCATGACGACGTGGTAGATGACGCCAACTACCGCCGGGGCTTTTTTTCTATAAATGCACTTTGGAAAAATAAGATTGCTGTTCTCGTCGGCGATTATTTACTGTCAAGAGGCTTATTGCTTTCTGTAGACCACAAAGAGTTTGATCTGCTTAAAATAGTGTCATCAGCGGTAAAAGAAATGAGTGAGGGTGAGCTCTTGCAGATGGAAAAAGCGAGGCTACAGAATGTTACAGAAGAGGTTTACTATGAAATCATACGCCAAAAAACGGCTTCACTTTTAGCTTCCTGCTGTGCCGTGGGAGCCAGTAGTTCTGGTTGTGAAAACGGCACAATAGAAAAAATGCGTGAATTTGGGGAAAAGGTAGGTATGGCATTCCAGATTAAGGATGATCTCTTCGACTATGGACAGGAAGAAATTGGCAAACCGCTGGGCATAGATATCAAAGAAAAGAAAATGACCTTACCGCTGATTAAGGCGTTAGAGTCTGCCTCATGGTCGGATCGTAGAAGGATCCGCAGCATTATGCGCAGCGATAAAAAGAGCAAGAAGAAGGTGCAGGAAGTGATTGATTTTGTAAAGAAGTCGGGAGGTATTGAGTATGCGCAAAAGGTAATGCAGAAATTCTACGATGAAGCTATGGAGATCTTAAATAGTTTTGAAGATTCCGTGTATAAGCAATCGCTTGGTCAGCTTGTACAATTCACCATAGAACGCAATAAATAATGGAGCTGGAAGGTAAGGTGGCCGTTGTCACAGGAGTGAGTAAAGGTATTGGCTATGCTACTGTAAAAGCCTTATTGGATGAAGGCTGCAAAGT
>CALBPF010000395.1 GCA_937899105.1 uncultured Flammeovirgaceae bacterium
AAACAACTCATCTTGCCTATTTAATCATGTCTGTTATATCGAACTCACGTTAAATAAGCACGATTCTATTAAGGCCATATGCTAGAACCTGCCTGGGATCTTAATAACCGGAACTAATCAAACATATGCTGTATCCCTATACAAGTTGGCAAAGCAAAAGGGTTTTCCTAATGGTTATTATTTAGAGAAAATTAAAAAGATGATAAAAAACGATACATAATCAAGCACTGAACGAATACAAAATATAGTCTATATGAACCCTATGCCATTTATGATCAATTGATCATAAACTTTATTATCAATACTATATAAATAAGGAGCCTTATTTTGTGCCCCTGTCATCAACTTTTCATGTCTCTTAAGCATGTTTAATTTCATTATTTTTCGATAAAAATTTCCTCGATCCAATTGCTTGCCAAGAATGGCTTCATAAAGTACTTGAAGATCGATCATTGTGAACTTTTCATCCAGGAGTTCCTTACCAATCGGTAGGTAATTGATCCTTGTCCTAAGGTATTCAAGCGCTTTTTTTATCATTACTCCATGGTCTAAAATAAGTTGAGGAAGTTCTTTTACTGGAACCCACAGGCACGCCTCACTGATAAAGTCCGGAGTGGGAGTTACTTTCTTTGCGTCTACCAGCGCTACAAAAGCCGTTGAAATAAACCTCTGGTTAAACCAGAGATCAAATGTAGGTAAAAACTCCTTTGGCCATATTGACCTTGCCGATCTAAAAGTTTTTGCACTCAATTCATTACAGTTCCACCCTCGCTTTAAGGAGCTGAACGTATAAAATTGAGTAAGGTAAATATTTTTCGCACCTGTTCGCTCCTCCAAAATATTGCAAGCCTCTTCCTCCATTTCGGAATTTGCAGGAAGAAATCCACCAGGTAAGGCCCATACATCTGTATTTCTACATTTAAGCAGCAAGATATGCAACGACCTGTCCTGATAACCAAATACCACGCAGTCCAAGGATATGCCGGGAACAAATGTCTTAATCTTATTTTCTAATGAGTAAAAATCAGTTTCTTTCAATTTTATTGTGTCGTTTTAACAAAATAAAGTTTACCTTTATTTTGTTAAATAAACATAATAAGTATAAGATGATGAAAAAGCATGTATTATTTTTTTTTCTTATAACCATTACGGCTTGTCAAGAAGTCGAAAATTATACTGACTTAAATGGCGATGGAGCTATGCAGCCCTATGAAAATATGGACTTAAGCATAGATGAAAGAGCGGAAGACATTTTGAAACGAATGACGGTTGAGGATAAAATTAATTTATCCGTAGGTATAGGATTCAATATTCCCGGAAAGTTTGAATCTATACAGCCTTTAAGAGTCCCTGGAGCAGTAGGTGGCACGTTTTCATTTGATTCTTTAGGTATCGATGGATTACTCGTTACCGATGGTCCCGCCGGCGTACGCATAATGCCACTTGAAGGTGCAGAACCCTATTTTTGCACAGCTTTTCCGATTGCTTCCCTGGTGTCTTCCACCTGTGACTTGGACCTGGCCATTACGTTAGGATCTGCTATTGGAAATGAGGTGAAAGAATACGGAATGGATATATTGTTAGCCCCAGCGCTAAATATTCACCGAGACCCCTTGGCAGGAAGAAATTTCGAATACTTTTCAGAGGATCCTTTACTCTCAGGAAAAATAACGGCGGCAATGGTAAATGGCGTACAATCTAATGATGTTGGTACGTCCATAAAGCACTTCGCCGCCAATAATCAAGAAACGAACAGAAACCTATTGGATGTAATAGTCAGTGAAAGAGCGCTTAGAGAGATCTATTTAAAAGGCTTTGAGATTGCTATTAAGGAGTCGCAGCCCTGGACCGTGATGACCGCGTATAACCAGATAAACGGTAAAATGGCCTCGCAAAATTCCGAATTGATAGATAAAATATTAAGAGAAGAATGGGGATTTGAAGGGTTGGTAATGACAGACTGGTTCGCTGGGGACGATCCTATTGCACAGATGAATGCCGGCAACGATTTATTAATGCCGGGAAGACCAGACCAGCGGGCTGCATTACAGAAAGGGGTATCCAACGGAGCTTTAAGTGAAGAAATTCTTAACAGAAATGCTAAGCGCATACTTAAGGTGTTATTGGCTTCACCATCATTTAATAAATACAAGTACTCCAATCAACCCGATCTGGAAAGTCACGCAAAGCTGGCAAGAAAAGTAGCGGCTGAAGGAGCTGTTTTATTAAAAAATGACGGTACCCTACCTCTTAATAACCAAGATATAAACGTAGCGGCCTTTGGCATCGGATCTTACAATTTTATTGCCGGTGGAACGGGCAGCGGCGATGTAGTGGAAGCATACACGATTTCACTGGTTCAGGGATTAGAAAATGCGGGGATCACCATTCATGAGACTCTAAAAAATAACTATGAGTCTTACTTAAAAGTTGAAAAAGCTAAGTATCCAAAGGAAGTGAATGTGTTTTTACCAGCTCCGGTTATACCCGAACCTCCGCTTTCAGAGCAAGAAATCAAGGATGCCGCCTCTACAACCGATATTGCTTTTATTACTATTGGAAGGAACTCAGGAGAATTCTACGACAGAAAATTAGATGAAGACTTTTATCTCTCTACTGCAGAGCAAGAAATGATCGATACTATTTCTAGTATCTATCATGAAGCCGGCAAGAAAGTAGTGGTGATCCTCAATATTGGTAATGTAATAGAAACCCAATCATGGAAATATAAAGTAGATGCAATACTATTACCATGGCAAGGCGGCCAGGAAGCCGGGAATGCAGTAGCAGATGTGCTAACCGGCAAGGTCAACCCTTCAGGTAAGCTTCCAACTACATTTCCTGTGCTTTATGAAGACGGTCCTAGCGCTAAAAACTTCCCAGGAGAGGAATTAGGCGACCCGATCACACTCATGGGGATGATAAAGGCCAGTCCTTCTCGTGTGGTATATGAAGAAGGTATATATGTAGGGTATCGGTTTTTCACCACCTTTGACAAGGAGGTTTCATACCCCTTTGGCTACGGACTCTCCTACACATCTTTCGAATATAGTCCTCTTACCGTGTCTGTTAAAGAGGGCACAATTAACGTCAGGGTTTCAGTAAAAAACACCGGTGCAAAAGCTGGAAAAGAAGTAGTCCAGATTTATGTATCCGCTCCCGGCACAAAACTGGAACAACCTGCTGTCGAACTCAGGGCCTTTGGCAAGACTACCCACCTGGCGCCAGGAGAGCAGCAGGAAATGGCCTTTACCATCGAGCCAAAGGATTATGCGTCATGGGATACCGATCGTTCTTCGTGGGTCATTGAACCCGGTGAGTATGAAGTGAAAGTAGGGTCGTCAAGTGAGCATATTACTTCAACAGCTAAATTTGACCTAGATAAGGAAATCCTTGTCGAAAAACTTAGCGACTCACTTACTCCAACTATGACAATTAATGAACTATCGAATAGGTCTGCTGCAAATTAGCGATACTTATTGCCAGATTTTTTCCCATTCCCAGAAGAATCATAATCCGTTATGAAATCCAACTAACACGACGGATAATGAATTTTATACAGCATTCGCTTGAAACCATATTAAATTAATATTTTTAGGTATCGATATGATCCAAGTATTTTGTTGAATAAAGGTTTATAAGAATGAAAGCTTTTGAACTGTTACTAGTGATTTTTACCTGCTCTGCATCACTTTACGCCCAAAATGTTGCGGATTTCTCCAGTCTAAAAATAAATGATGTTGGAAACGATGGTAAAATGCTGGACTTCGCTTTCAGCGCTGATCAATCATCATTTGCTATTGCCAATGAGAATAAGATCCTGAAAATATTCAATGGTAGAACTGGCAAATTTGTCAGACAGATACAAGGGTATCAGGATAACGTGATCGAAATTCGACTTACGGAGGATGGCAGCAAATTGATCTCACTGGGTTTTGATAATTCACTGGCGCTGATCGATGTGAAAAGCGGCAGTATTCTTCAGACGCTAAAATTCAACACCAAATTAAGATGCCTGGATATTGATCCTACGGGCAAACTGGCTGTAATCGGAGATAAAAAGGGGTTTATACATTATGTCAATCTTGAAAAAGGTGAAGTACTAAGAAAAATTAGTTCCGGCGCTCCACAGGTAAGCTCTATTTCATTTAGCCCCGACTATTCCATAGTAGCTGCCGGCACGGGTGTAGCAGTTGGGTACATGATCAAGAAAAATCCAATACTGTTGCTAGGTTTAGATGGGCAAGTAATAAAATCGTTCATAGGTTCACAAGGCGCCACCACTTCGATGAAGTTTTCCAACGATGGGAAGTGGTTGTATTCCGGACATAAGGCAAATACACGGTCTATTATTAAATGGAACCTGGAGACTTCGGAGAGCGCCTCACTCACTGAAACGGTGAACCTAATATCCAATTCCGGCTATAATTCAATAGAAGTGGATGCGTATGGCAAGTTATTGATCGCCACTACCGATGATAATGCCATTGAGATTTACGATTTGGTTACGAATCAGCGGGCCTCATCAATTAAGGGCAAAGGCAGAACAAAAATTCGGTTGGCCAGAAAACTGGATCACTTCCCTAAGCGTATTTTTCCTGTAAATGGTGGCAAAAACTTTATTATTGGTGGCTTCAATCAAAACTTACTCTACATTTTTAATTCCCTTCAGCCGGGTGTTGTGGGATATATACATTCCTTTAACGACCAATGGGCGGTGATCGCCGCTGACGGAAGAATGGACGGCTCGCTTGATGCCATCCAAAATTTGTCCTGGAAGGTAGGTTTTGATGAGATCCCGCTTGAAGATACATTTGATCGTAATTTCTTTCCGCAATTATTGTCGCAGCTTATTGTAGAAGAGGAGGTCAGAGCTGAGTTTAAGGTAGAAAATTTTGTCTCAAAAGTACCGAAGATATCGATCTCATCTGTCAATGGAGAACGTATATCATTGAATACTGAAGTTCCAAAATCGAGTTCAAAAAAGAGGACGATAGACCTGGAAGTGAACATAGATGATCATACCTCTGAAGTCCAGGAAGTACGTGTTTACAGCAATTCCAAGTTGGCTGCCACCCTACCCGGCGACCCCACCAGAAGTAATTATAAATTCAGTATTAACCTTACTAATGCCAACGGATCAGAAAATTATGTTTATGCAATTGCCAGTAGTAAGTCAGGTATAGACTCGGAAAAAAAGAAGCTGGTTGTGAATTACGAGGGCAGTTCAGACGCCAAACCAAAATTATACCTCGTTACCGTAGGTATAAACAAATATAGGAACCCAAAATACAACCTTAACTATGCTCTTGCAGATGCAAATTCCATTCATGATAAAGTGAAAACAGGGGCTACCGCTTTGTTTGACAAGGTGGTTCCATTTAATATCCGCGATTCGAAAGCCACAAGAACAACTATAATCAAAGCATTTGAGGAAATCGAAAGCGTAGCCCTTGAGCAGGACATGCTACTATTTTATTATGCAGGTCACGGGGTGATGTCGGAAGGAAATTCACAAGACTTTTATCTGGTACCTTATGATGTTACTCAACTTTATGGTAGGAGCGATCTTTTGCAACAAAAAGCTGTATCCGCAAGCGAATTAAGAGAGCTTTCTAAAAAAATCAGTGCGCAAAAGCAAGTTTTCATTCTGGATGCTTGTCAGTCCGCTGGGGCGCTGGACGCCGTCGTGCGCGGAGCTGCAGAGGAGCGGGCCATAGCTCAGCTTGCGCGCAGCACCGGCACATTCTGGATTACCGCAACGGGATCAGACCAATTTGCCACTGAATTTGAAGCATTAGGTCATGGCGTGTTCACCTATTCGATTCTTGAAGGACTCAATGGGAAAGCAGATAACGGCGATAAGAAGCTTACGGTAAAAGAACTAAGCGCCTATATTGAAAATAGAGTACCGGAGCTATCAGAAAAATATAAGGGAACACCTCAGTTCCCCTCGGGTTATTCTTTTGGCAATGACTTTCCTTTGGCCATCATAAATAACTAGTGTGATGATTCTTAAAAAGTGAATAGAGTCGTCAGACCACTTTTCTTCATTTATCATGTTTTCAAATAGCTTTCATGGAGTGGTCAGACGACTAATTAGTATATTATTTATGAATCTTACACTACGGGTCTTTAATGCTACCTTAGTTAAATAAAAGTTTGGCTACCAGGTTGTCTCTGTCCATACTACTGCAGTAAGCTAAAATTTAACCACCATACCTACCTCTGCAAAACCTGTGAAATAATCTCTGAAACCTATTGCTGAAAGGTTAGGGCTATTACTATCTCTATTTGTAATTCTCCCTTTAAGAAAGACATGCATATTTCGTTTAAGGTCATAACTGCCACCTAACACTGCTCTCATGTAATTGTACTTTAATAATGTTTCGTTTTCTGCACCTGGAGAAAGTTCAAGATAATTGCGCACTGAATATTTGAATTCGCTTTCCAGCGTCAACTTCTTGAGTTTGTACTTGAATTGAATTCCAGGTGAAAATTGGGCATAACCATTTGGACCATCTA
>CALBPF010000396.1 GCA_937899105.1 uncultured Flammeovirgaceae bacterium
GAATTATTGCCGCCCTTGGAATAAGCGGTCTAATGATCATTTTTGTCAATAATCTGGTAATCCCTGGGTTTCCAAGTATTGCAGGCCATTTTGAAATATTTTTTGTCAACACTCTTGGTCTTCCGTTTGGCTCAGGAGCTGCTTTTTTCGGCCTTTTAATTGTAGGTTCATTAGTTTCGGGTATTTCGTATTCTAACAAAAGACAAAAGGAAATATTAAATACTCTTCTGCTGGGCATTGCCTTCATTCTTATAGGTTATAGTTCTTACACACTAGTTCTCATTCGATCACAGTATAACCCCCCAATTGACCAAAATAACCCAGAGGACATCATGTCCTTTGTGAAGTATCTTAAGAGAGAGCAATATGGAAGTAGACCGCTTTTACATGGACAGTACTTTACCGCCAGACCGGTAGATACGCAAGAAGGGGCGCCGGAATACATAAAGGGTGAAAAAGAATATGAGATATCGGATCGAAAACTTTCCTATGTCTATGACCCTACTCATACTACTATATTGCCAAGGATGTATAGCAGTGACCCCAGGCATATAAATCGTTACAGAGAAGTGGTCGGTCTGAGCGAAGGTGAAAAACCCTCCTTTGGCGATAACATTTCCTTTATGGTCAAGCATCAGATGGGCTGGATGTATATGCGCTATTTCCTCTTCAATTTTGCCGGAAGACAAAGTGATATACAAGATGCGAATTGGATGGGTCCCCTTGAAGCGTTTGAAGATGTGCCTGAGGCATTGGCCGAGAATAAGGCAAGGAATAACTACTTCATGATACCTGTAATTCTCGGATTAATAGGCATGTTCTATCAGTTTAAAAAAGATAGGAAGAATTTTGCTGTCGTCGCTATGCTCTTCTTCCTCACCGGATTAGCGCTAATTCTGTATTTGAATTCACCTCCAATTGAACCCAGGGAACGTGATTACATCTATGCAGGCTCTTACTACGCCTTTGCCATTTGGATAGGATTTTCTGTGATGGCAGTAGCTGAAGGTTTAGGAAAGGTTATTTCAAATAGAAAAACTACTTCTCTTGTAGCTTCTTCCATTTGTTTGCTTGCGCCGGTCATCATGGCTCAACAGAATTGGGACGACCATGATCGGTCTGATCGGTTCTTTTCAGTTGATTCAGCCAAAAACTTCCTGGCCTCTTGTGAAGATAATGCAGTACTCTACACCGGCGGAGATAATGACACCTTCCCTCTGTGGTACGCGCAGGACGTTGAAGGCTTCAGAACCGATATGCGTGTTATCGTATTGAGTTACTACAATACCGATTGGTACATTGAGCAAATGATGAGAGACGTTTACGAATCTAAAGAGCTTCCATATACATTAACGCTCGAAAATTACCGACAAGGCGGTCCTAACGATTATTTACCATTTGAAGATCTGGGCCTTAAAAGTATTGATGTAAAGCAGTATTTACAGTTGCTGAAAAATGATGATAAAAGACTTCGACTATATCCATCGGCCAACGTTCTGCCAAGCAAAACATTGACCTTGAATGTAAACGTGAATAAAGTAAGAAGCCTTGGAATTATACCAAAAGGAATGGATAGCCTGGTAGTAGATCAAATGGTTCTAAAGATGAAATCAGGAAGAAACGGCCTCGAGAAAAAAGATCTGGCCATCCTAGATAACCTCGCTACAGCAGACTGGGAACGTCCAATCTATATAAATAATACTTCTATGCAGCAAATAAGCTACGACCTCAGTCCCTATGCTATACAAGAAGGTAATGCGTTTAGAATACTTCCCATCCGAAACCCAAACCCTAGGGAGGATTTTGTCAATACCGATACCATGTATGAGAACGTGATGAACAAATTCCAATTTAGGAACCTGGATGACCCTAACGTTTATTACACCCAGGATTATAGAAATTTTGCTCAGAACCATCGAAGTAGTATGAACACATTAGCAACAGCCCTATTAGATAAGGGAGACAAGGAACGTGCGCGAAAAGTCTTGCTTGAAAACCTAGAGAAAATCCCAGATACAGCGATACGTTATGACCTAACTAACAGCACAATGGTGTCGTTACTATTTCGCGTTGATGAGGACCAAAAAGCACTTGAAATAGCTGAGTTAATGGGGGACAGGGCCATAGAAATGTTAAGTTATCTCGTCCGCAAGAACGGTGACATAGGAATCAATCTTCAAATGAACCTCTTCATTCTTGGGGAGCTCCAAAGAAGCCTAAATTCCAACGGACACGATGAACTCGCTAAGAAATATGAAGATGCCTATAATCAAACCGTAGGCACGTTGCAACAAATCAATAGAGGACGGTTGTAAGTTTTCTAAGAAGAAATAACCTGCTTATCAGGTTTCAAAGTTTAGACAACTTTTTTCCTAATTTGCTTAGCATACGTACGGCTTACAGGGAAGCTTTTAGCATTTTCCATTTTCACTATCAATCCACCGTTGAAGTGCTTCTCTATTTCCTTGAGATAGCTCAGATTTATAATGGTAGACCGGTGTATTCGAATGAATTTTTCAGGATCGAGCTTACTTTCCAGCTTTCCAATACCTGAAGAGCTCAAGAACTGATCATTTTTTGTGGTTAGAACAGTATAATCACCAGACGCCTCCAGATGCAAAATATCATTAACCTCAATATTCAGTAGCTTTTCAGACTTCTGAACAAACAAGTGTGTGGAATACTTTTTGCTCTCGCCTTCACCAGTTTTCAAGCTCTCGATAAGCTCATCGAAGTTAGAATCTTCGCTTTTGATCCTTTCGGAAGCACGTTCTACAGCCCGTTTAAAACGATCTTCATCAAGTGGCTTAAGTAAGTAGTCTATTGCATTGCTATCAAACGCTTTAAGGGCATATTGATCGTATGCCGTTGTGAATATAACATAAGGTTTATGCTCCAGAGCCTCCAATACATCAAACCCATCCATTCCGGGCATCTGTACATCCAGAAAAATCAGATTGGGTTTCAGCTCTTCGATTTTTTCAACGGCCTCAATTCCCTTAGAACATTCAGCCAATACCTCTATTTCCGGGTATGGCTCTAAAAACTCCATCAATAATTCCCTGGCCAACTTTTCATCATCTACAATGATGCAGTTAAATTTCATGTGCTATGTTATTAGTGTATAGTATTATAACGTGCTAAGAAGCTTCCAATTTCATTTGGATAGAATCTTCTAGCCCATCATTTAGTTTTAGTGTTTGTTCAGTTGGTATAATAAAACTCACCGTATATCCATCCAATTTGGCTTGTATATGTAACCGTGCAGAGGGACCATAAATACTTCTTAACCGCTTATCCGAATTTTTAAGACCAACGCCGGTTCCCTTTAACTTACCATCCAGCACCTTTTTAGCATTTAAGCCTAATCCATCATCTGTTACTTCGAAATAAACACCGGATTGTGTCTTCTTAATAATTAACCAAATTGTACCTCCATCGTCTTTCGGTCCTATACCGTATTTTATTGAATTTTCGATCAATGGTTGAAGTATCATAGGGGGAATCTCAAAACTCATGCATTTTGGATCTGCGTCTACCTCGTAGGTGAGTCGATCTCCAAAACGGACCTGTTGAATTTTAATATAATTCTCAATGAAATTAAGCTCGTTCAGTAGCTTCACTTTTGTACCTTCATGTGAGTCTAATGCATATCTGAACACATCAGATAATTGAGAAATCACTTTCCTGGCCCCTGCTTTGTTACTGCCAACAAGCATACTAATTGAGTTTAGTGTATTAAACAGAAAATGTGGATTGATCTGTGATTTAAGCAGAGAAATTTGCATTTCCTTATTTTTGATCTCCAAATAGCTCCGCTCTTGCTCCTCCTTTTGTACATATTGAAAATACCGAATAATATAGTACACCGCTACAGTGATTATGTATTGATCATAAAATCGCATGGCATCCCAGCTTAAAAGATCTAGCATAAACTCCTTCCAATCATCGAAGAAAACCAAGCCATCCAGGTAGTAATAAAAATAGTATCTTAAGTAACTTAATGATAAGAAATATATGAAAAGCCCAACAACATGACCCATAATTTGGTATGCTATGTTGAGTTTGAAAAGCCAGTTAGCATAAACGAATGTCAGCAGTATTAATATGCAAACTGCCTCTAGCATATAAAAGCCATTCCAGAGAACAAAGGTAAAAGGCTGATCTACGCTGTATTCTATAATCGCGCTAAGTAAATAGTTAAGAGCATACCACCCGCAAATAATAAAATATGCAGTTTTCCAGATCTTTGGTATGCCTTCCAGAATTCTCATCGTTTACTAAAATAAAGAATTCAAGACTAATTTATTTAAACCTAATCTAGGCCTGTTTTATCGGATCAATAAGCGAGCAGAAGATAAATAAGGTGCAAATACTGCAAAAAACTTGCATCACTAATGTTATTAAGGCCCACAAGTTGATAAAACAGAAATTGGTTCACATATTTGATAATTACGGTATTAAGCGTAAACATCTAAAAACCAACTATATGCGGCTTAGCACATTGACGATATTATTTTTTGTGGCTCTTTCGTCAATGGCTCAGACACATATTACGATTTCCGGGAAGTTACAAGACTCAGAAACACAGGAACCTCTGGTATTTGCCTCCATTAGTATTGTGAATGAACCAATAGGAACTGTTTCAAATACATTGGGCGAATTTGACTTTCACATCCCTACCCGGTTAGAAAGTGGGCGGCTTATTGTAAGCATGTTAGGCTATCAAAACTATGAGGCCGCCATAAGCTCTTTTATAGGTCGTGATACAGTCATTATAAATATGACAAAGGCCTCACAACTTTTAGACGAGGTAGTTATTCATGATTCACTTTCGGGTGGCGATGTCGTGCGTATAGCATTGAACAGAATAGGTGAGAACTATCCTAGTGATCCTTATTTGATGGATGGGTTTTACCGTGATCTTAAAAAACTGGGCGGTAAATATTTCTCGTTGTTGGAGGCGGCTGTTAAAATATATGACGACGACTATGGAGAGCCTAGAAATAAAGGTCGCCTTCGAGAAAAAGTGGCGCTGATGGAGGTTAGAAAAAGTTTGAGCTACGAAACACATAAGTTTAGCAGATATTTCGAACAGCACAATTTACTGGAAGATCTTCTATTGCATAATCACGTTAAGTACAGAACATTTCCAGAGGAAGACCTTTTCTTTAATGGGTTCGAACGAATGAAAAACAGTTTTTACAGCGGACACCAAGTGTTTGTAGTATCTCTTAACTCCGACTTATATAAACTCAAGATGTTCGTTGACAGAAACTCTTATGCGATCATAAAAATGGACTATGAAAGAAGGTACCCGGAAAATGTCATTCGAAAAAAAGTGAAATCTGTCAGTAAATATGTATCCGATACAAAGAGTATTGTTTTTAAACAGCATCAGGGGAAATACTATCTAAATTACATCAAAGTT